>CALXZS010000080.1 GCA_944393305.1 uncultured Clostridia bacterium
GTTATAGGGTGCATTGCTGGATATATTATGGAAGTAGCATTTCATTTCTTTTGGACTAGAAGTTTTGAAACAAGACAAGGGCTAATATATGGACCATTTGCTCCAGTATATGGTTTAGGAACAGTAGCTTTTTATTTAATATTACCAAAAATAAAAAATATTTTTAATGTGTTTTGGGTAAGTGCTGTTTTAGGTGGAGTTACAGAATATTTATGTTCTTATTTTCAAGAAAGACTATTTGGTACAATATCTTGGGACTATTCAGACTTGTTTATGAATATAAATGGTAGAACGAGTCTAACATATTGTATTTTATGGGGCATACTGGGTGTTGTATTTATAAAATTAATATATCCATATATTGAAAAAATGTTTGAAAAGATTAATGTTAATGTGGTTACAAAATTTGTTACAGCATTTGCAGTGGTATTTATGGTATTTAATATATCTATTTCTTCTATGGCAGCCCAAAGGCAATATGAAAGAAGAGAAAAAATAAGAGCTGACAATGTAATAGATGAGTTTTTAGATGAACATTATCCAGATGAATTATTAGATAAAGTATATTCAAATAAAATCGAAAAATAGAAGGATTTTACAATTTGCAGTAAATGTAGTATAATATAATCTATGTGACAAAATAATAAGAGGAATAAAATATGAGTAGAAAAGCAAAAGTAAAAATTTTTAAAATAATATTATTAGTAATAGTAATAGCAATAATCATAGGAACAATTATTTATTTAATGCCACTATTTAAAAATATAAGTACAGTAGAAGGGCAACTTGCATTTAAACAAAAAATACAAGAATCTGGGTTTATAGGATTTTTAATGCTATTTGGTTTGCAGTTTGCACAAGTATTTCTTATAATTATACCTGGAGAACCAATTGAAATACTAGCTGGAATGTGCTATGGAGCCGTTTATGGTACTTTGTTTATTGAACTTTCTGCATTTATTATTTCTTGTATAATTATATTTGCAGTAAGAAAGTTAGGAAGAAAATTTGTATATAGTTTTTGTGATGAAGAGAAAGTTAAAAAAATAGAAAATAGTAAACTATTTCAAAATTCAAAAACAATAGAATGGATAATGATAATATTATTTTTAATACCAGGAACACCTAAAGATTTGTTAGTATATATAGCAGGGCTTTTACCAATAAATCCTTTAAGATTTGTTATTATATCAACTGTTGCGAGAATTCCTTCAGTAGTATCTTCAACAATTGCAGGAGATCAAATATTGCAAGGAGATTATAAGATGATTTTAGTTTCATATGCAGTAACATTTGCTTTGGTTGGTATTGTAGTTTTTATTGTTAATAAATTTGATAAAACAAAAACGACTGAAGAAGCTTTAAATTTTTTCAAAAAGGAAGAAAGTAAAGAAAAATAAGAAATATAAAAGGAGATGTTTGGGGGACTACTAAATGAATGATTTAATAGTTGTAAAAGGGAAGAAGGATATATTGAAAAATATTATTATCTATTTCTTTATATATTCTTTTATTGGATGGATATTAGAAACAATATATGCTTTTTGGGTACATGGACATTTTGTGAATAGAGGATTTTTATATGGACCATATTGCCCTATATACGGTATAGGAGCAATAATATTAATACTTATGTTAAATAATTCGAAAGGAAAGCCATTACAAGAATTTATTATATCAGCAATTGCATTTACAATATTTGAATACATGGCTTCATATGCATTAGAAGTTATATTTGGACTTAGATGGTGGGATTATTCGGAAGACTTTTTAAATTTACAAGGAAGAGTAAGCTTGGCTTATTCAGTTTTATGGGGGTTATTAGGAATATTTTTAATTGAAGGGATACACCCTTTCATAAAAAAGTTAATAAATAAAGTAAAAAAACATTTAAATAAAAATTTAGGAAATGCAATTGTAATTATATTTGTATGTGGAATAATTACAGATTTAGTGTTTTCATCAATAAAATATTTGAAATAATTTGTTGTATAAGAAAAATAAAGTTTTTCATATACAACAAAAAAGCCCCTGCAAGAGCAGAGGTTTTTTGGCGTTAATCGCCATACTTTTCATACATGGCGATTAGAAAGAACGTTGTACCCAATACAATACAGCCTCCTGCACTGACATCAAGTTCAAGAACTCCTCCGTCAATACCACTGTAAAACATCAGTATTACTGTACAAAAATACATAAATATTGATGCTACAAAAAACATCGTGGTTAAGAGTCTCTGCATTTTCACACCATTCCTTTCAAAAAATGTCGCCTAAACATTATATCACAAGGAAAAAACTTTTTCAATCTATTTTTATCTTTGTAAATTTTACTACATATCAACAATATATAATAAAGACCAATATATGTTAACCTTCACAGCTTAAACAAATTGCTTTAACTTCAATATACATTCTTTCACATTTCACTTCGCGGTTCGCTTCGCTCAGCGCTCGCACGTTACGCTCCGCTCCTACGTCGCCTACGCTCACTTGAAATGCTCAAGAACATATATTAAAGTTAAAAATAAAATTAAAGCTGTGTATAGTAACAAATATAATTTAAATAAGAAATTCTATTTATTACTTGAATTCTGAAAAGAAAAATCAATCACAATCAACTAATTTACAAAATGGTCAAAGCCAAGATTAGTACATAACTAATCATTAAGGAACAGTAACTTCCATTTGCTGTTCCTTTAATAATGAAAAAAGAGATGCCTTCTTCCATTGCATCTCTTTTATATATGACTTTTGCAGAACATTAGTCATTTCTAAGCTATTTATATTGTACTACAAGAAACTAAAATTGTCAATTGATTTTCTATTTTTCTTGTTCTTGTTCTCTTGTGTCAGTTTGCATTAGTGCTTTTACATAAGCTCTTTTAGGATTGCTTAATTTTTCTAATTCAGATATACATTTTCCTTTGCGGAAGAAGTGTAGCTTTTTAAATTCTACTTCCAATTTATTTTCTCTCAAATATTTATTATATGCTTCAAAATATTCCTCAAATTCTTTTGCAGTCATTTTTGTTTTTGCTTTAGAAAAAAAGTGAACACCTGGTTGGTCATCTGGGTCAGAAACAAATAAATAACTAAGTTCATTAAATAAAAAATTCTGCCTATCATTTAAATCTATATTAAGTTCCTCAGAAGCTTCTCTTAAAATTGTTTGTTCAATATTGATTCTACCTCCTGAAATATCTTTTTTATCAATTCCACCACCTGTTGTTTGCAATACTCCTGGATAAGAGGTAGTGTCATCTAGCTCACCAAATACATAATAGCCATCTATTGTTTCAATAAGGCATCCAGCAGCTAAATTTCTACATTCATACTCTCTTGGACAACCAATATTTTCTCCATATAAATAGTGGGCATAATCTGTCATTTTACAAATTAAATTGACTTCAGAATCTTGTATATCAACAGTTGCAACACAAAGTACGGCTCCATTCCAAATATTAGCACCTGCTTTTTTCATGTTTTCAAAATTTTCTAAAACTGCTTTTCTTAAATTATCTGGTAATTTCATTGGTGTATCTTGCATTAATACATTTACTTTTTTACCTCTAATATCATAAATCATTTTAATACATCCCTTTCTAATACAACTATATTTCTATTATACCATGTTTTCCTTTATTTTTCAATCTTTTGGTAGCTCAACAGTAAATGTTGTTACATTGTTTTTGCTAACTGCGACTATTTTTCCACCATGAGCTTCAACTATTTCTTTTGCAATAGCTAAACCTAAACCTGCTCCACCAGTATTTGTAGTTCTTGCATCATCTAATCTATAAAACTTCTCAAAAATGTAATTTAATTTATCTTGAGGAATAGTTTCACCAGTATTAGAAATAGAAACTAACACTTTGTGAAGATCTTCTTCTACATTTATATTTATTTTACTGTTAGAATAGCCATAAGCAATAGCATTTTTTAGGACATTATTAAATACCCTTGAAAGCTTGTCAGAGTCAGCATTAAGAAAAAGAGAATTAGGGCAATTAATAACAATCTCTTTATTTTGATTCTTTGAAAGAGGATAAAATTCGTCAGTAATTTGCTCTAACATAAGTTTTAAATTTATATTAGATTTATTTAATATAATGTTTCCTACATTAAATCTAGCAATTTCAAAAAATTCATTAATTAATTCTTCTAGCCTATAAGCTTTTTCTAAAGTAATATTTACATATTTAGCACGTGCCTGTATTGGTAAATCTGGAGATTCATTTAATAATTCTAAATATCCTATAACTGATGTTAGAGGTGTTTTTAAGTCATGAGCCAAATATACAATAAGTTCATTTTTTCTCTCTTCATTTGTTCTAGCTAGTAACTCATTTTTCATAGATTCATGTTTTATCTGGTTTAAGTGATCTTCGAGCATACCTAATTCAGAAGGAAGGTCTACATATTCCGCTTCTTTATTAACTAAATTCTCACTAGCAGAAATTATATAGTCAATATAGCTTAAAGCTTTTTTTAGATAATATATTAAAATAATAAGTACACCTAATGACCAAATAAATAATAAATTTGACCTTATATTAGTTAAAAAAATGTACATAGGGTCATCTGCTTGCCATATATATTGATTAGTAACAGATAAGCCTAAAGCTAATAAAAATACAAATATTACAGTAAAAATTACTGTATAAATAATAATACGTTTGATAATTCTTTTAAAAATAATTTTGCTATATTTCATTTTACTCAATTTCATATCCAATCCCCCAAATAGTTTTTATAATTTTTGGATTTCTAGGCTTTTCATGAAGCTTTTCTCTAAGTCTTTTAATATGCACCATGACAGTATTGTTTGAATCTAAATATTTTTCTTTCCAAACATTCTCAAACAATTCTTCAGAACTGATAACTTTACCTCTATTTTTACAAAGATAAAGTAAGATAGAAAATTCAATAGGAGTTAAATCTATTTCTTCATCATATAAAAAAACTTTATGATTAGATGTATTTAAACTCAAAGCACCTACTTCAATAGTAGAATTGTTTTTAAAATTATTGTTATATTCATAAAACCTTCTCAAAGAAGATTTTACTCTAGCTTGTAATTCTAATGGATTAAAAGGTTTAGTAATATAATCATCAGCACCGACGGATAAACCTTGAATTTTAGAAACATCATCTACTTTGGCAGTAAGCATTAAAATTGGAAAATTATATTTTTCTCTAATAATTTTGCAAATGGTAAATCCGTCTATATCTGGAAGCATTACATCAAGAATTGCCATATCTAAAGAAACAGTATTGATACATTCTATTGCTTCTTTGCTATTTGTAAATTTATATATTTTGTAATTGTCATTTTTTAGAGAAAGTTCAACTAAGTCTGCTATTTCTTTTTCATCATCTAATACTAAAATGTTGTACATAAGTATTATATCTCCTTTTATAAATTTACTACATTATACCATAAATAATTGAGTATATCGAGAATGTAAGAAAATCGTAAGAAATTATTTAGAAATTTTTAAAACATTATTAATTAAAGCTATGTATAATTGAAATTGTGGAGGGAAGATATGAAAAAAGTAATATTTAGATTATTAATTATAGGTATATTAGTTTTATTAATAAGTAAAGGTGTAACATTTGTAAGTTCAAAATTTGATGATTGGGGAATAGGTATATCAAATAATATTAAATTTAATATAGAAGAGCTGTCTAAAAATGAAAATTATTCTGGAATTGGACAAGAAAAAGTAGAAGGAAAAGATGGATATGATACTACTTTTACCACAATTAATAATAAAGTGTATAAGGAATATAAGCAAGTAGGAAATGCCTCTTGGAAAGATAATAGGTATTGGGGAGGAACTTTTGAAGAAAATGGCTGTGGTTTAGCAGCAATAGCAACATTATTAAGTGGTTATGGCATGGACTATACCCCAGAAGATTTAAGAAAAATTTATATAGATTTTCCAGATGAGCATTTGGAAGGAGACCAAATGTCAAATGAATTAACATCTAGATTTGGAATTAGCAATACTGATTTTTTATATGCTGATTTATATTTTAAAAAGGATTATATAATGGAGCATTTAGAACAGGATAAACCTATATTAATATGTGTTTGGAATAACCCAGATGATAAATGGACCACATCATCACACTATATGCTTTTACTTGCAACTGATGG
>CALXZS010000081.1 GCA_944393305.1 uncultured Clostridia bacterium
TATTTTCTGTTTTGCCTGTTATTCTGTGATAACGAATACCAGTTGAAACTCTAACTCCATTTGAAGCAATATATGGTTTTATATAATCATATGGAGCATCATATCCAATATCTCTATAAAATTCTCTATAATTAAAATCACCAGGGTATCCATTAATTGATGACCAAACTTGTCTAGAAGATTCTAAGTCTCTACCAAAAGCTACCACTCCATCTGGTGAAACTATTGGTGCATATGTACCATAAATAGGTGTTGGGTCAGCATATAAAATACCATGTGTTTCAGTTAAAACATATTGTACACCAAATTCTCTTAAATATTTGTCTGCTTCTGGAACATATCCGCATTCAGGAAGCCAGAAACCACGAATAGGTTTATCAAAATATTTATTATATGTTTGAACACCTAAAGCAATTTGTGCTCTTACAGTTTTCTCGTTAACATATAGAATAGGGAAATAGCCATGAGTGGCACCACATCCTATAATTTCTAAAACTCCTAAATCTTGAAATTTCTTAAAAGCAGAAATTAGATTACATTTATATACATCTTTAAAAACATGTAAATCATTAGAATATCTATCATAGTAATAATGAGAAAGTTTATTTATTCTTGGATTGTCCTTAGTTCTCTCAATCTCTTTTTCAGATAGTTCAATATGCTTTTTTAAATATTTTATATATCTTTTTTGAAGCATTTTATTATCTAACATATTTAAAAGAGGTGGTGTTAAAGACATAGTAAATCTAAAATCAACATGTTCATCAACTAATTTTTTTTTTTTTTAAAGAAGAGGAATATATGTTTCAGAAATTGCTTCATATAACCATTGCTCTTCTAAATAATCTTCACTCTCTGGGTGGTGCACAAAAGGTAAATGTGCGTGAAGTACAAAACTAACATATCCTTTTATATTTTTTTCCATTTGTTTTCTTCCTTAATAAAAATTTAGGTTTTCTTATAAATAGAAAACCTATAAAACATTAGATGTTGGATTTTGAGATGATGGATTTTTAAAATCAAAACTATTACTTTCTTCTGAAAGATTAAAGTTTTTATAAATACCGCAAATATGTTTTAAGAAAGGCTTAATAACTCGTTTGGTATATTGATTAGTATGAATATTTTTAAAATAAATCACATCATTTTCATTGAAAAATAGTACATGGTCATTTGGTGCTTCTATTACATTTGAAGAAGTAATGTAAATATAATCAGTAGGAACTTCTTCAGTATATTCTATTGGTCTTCTTCCGAGTTCAACAACATATTGGCATTTTGAATCATTAACATGAATGTACCAATTATTTGCAAAATCGTTTATATCTAATTCATATGAATATTTATCAGTTAAATTATGAACTATTAAAACAGGTTTTGTTATATGGAAAAATCTTTCACCATATTTTTTAATAAAAGAATTTCTATCTTCATCAGAAACTTCCCAATAAACAAATAATGTATTAGGATTCTGAGCTAAAGCTTTTACAACTGTTTTGTTATATCTATAAGGTAAATCATAATATTCTACAATATAACTGCGAATTTTTTGTAATTTTGGCGAAATTGCTTTTTTACCATTTATATTACGTTTTTTTGCTTTAGTACTAACTTTTTTGGTAGAAGTACGTTTAGTAGTAGACTTCTTTGTGGTACTTGCTGTTCTTTTCGTAGTTGCTTTTTTTGTAGTACCAGTCTTACTAGCAGTTTTTTTCACAGTAGAAGTTTTACTTGTAGCACTTTTTGAAGTTGCTTTTTTTGCTACATCTTTTGAATTTACTTTTTCTTGCGAATCTTTTGAAGTAGCAGATTTTTTTGATGTTACCTTTTTAGTAGTATCTTTTCCAGTTTTCGATTGTGTAGTGGATTTTTTTGAAGTCGTCTTTTTCGTAGCTTTAACTGAAGAGGTAACTTCTTTATTTTCAACTTGTTCTAAATTTTTATTTTCTTCATTTTCTTTTGCTCTTCTTGGCATTTTACTCCTCCTTAGTTAAAGTATAATATACTCATAATATAATATAACAAAGAAAAATTTTAATCAATAGAAAAAAGAAAAAAATATTAAAAAAATTTGTATTTTTTTATTTACATTTGTAGAAAATTTGTATACAATATCTGTAAGGTTATAAAAAACTAAAGAAAATTAGAGGAGGGGCATAAAATATGAAAATTTTAATGCTAACGTGGGAATATCCACCAAGAATAGTTGGAGGAATAGCGAGAGTTGTACATGACTTATCGCATAGAATGATAAAGGATGGACATGAAGTTACTGTTGTAACATATAAGGACGGAAATGCCCCATATTTTGAGGACGACAAAGGCGTAAAAGTATACAGAGTAGACAACTACATGATAAATCCAAATAACTTTATTGATTGGATAATGCAATTAAACTTCAATATGCTTGCAAAAGCAAATGAACTTATTTCAAAAGAAGGAAAATTTGACGTAATACATGCACATGATTGGCTTGTAACATATGCGGCAAAATCCCTAAAAGAATCTTATAATATTCCATTAGTAGCTACAATTCACGCAACTGAAAATGGCAGAAATAGTGGAATTCATGATGAAACCCAAAGATATATAAATGATACAGAATGGCTACTTACATATGAATCAACAGAAGTAATTGTAAATAGCAACTATATGAAAAATGAATTACAAAGAATATTTGGTTTGCCATTTGAAAAAATAAATGTAATACCAAATGGAATAAATCTAAATAATTTTACTGGTGTAGAAAGAGACTACGATTTCAGAAGACAATATGCAATGGATAATGAAAAAGTAATTCTATATGTTGGTAGACTTGTTTATGAAAAAGGAATTCAAAACTTAATTGGTGCAATGCCAAAAATATTAAGCAACTATCATGACGCCAAATTAGTTATATGTGGAAAAGGTGGAATGATGGATGAATTAAGACAAGAAACAAGAAATTTAGGAATAGAAAATAAAGTATATTTTGCAGGATATTGTGATTCTAAAAAAAAAAAAAAAATGTATAAATGTGCTGATGTAGCAGTTTTTCCAAGTACATATGAACCTTTTGGAATAGTAGCTTTAGAAGCTATGCTTGCTGGTGTTCCAACAGTTGTATCAGATGTAGGTGGATTAAATGAAATAGTAGAACATGGTGTAGATGGAATGAAAAGTTATGCCGGAAATTCAAATTCAATAGCAGATTCTGTTTTAGCACTATTATTTGATGCAAAACTAGGAAGTGCAGTATCAAAAAATGCAGTTAAAAAAGTAAAAGAACTATATAATTGGAATAAAATTGCACAAGATACACATTATGTATATGAACAAGCAATTTGTCAAACTGAAGCTCAAAGACAAGCTGAAAAAATTGCACAAGAAAAAGCAGAAAAAGCAAAGAGGTCACAAAATCCAACAAAAGAACTTTCAAATCTATTAACTTTCAGAAAAAGAAGTGCATATGCATAATATTTTAGAAAGAAAGGTAAAATATATATGGAAATTTATGATACAGCAAATAGACTAGCAGAAGAAATAAGAAATTCAAAACAATATAAAGATTTAAAAAAGGCAAAAGATGAATTAATGGCAAATGCAGAAAAAAGACAGATGATTATTGATTTTGAAGAATTAAAAAAAGAAGTACAATTAATGGAAATGCAAAGACAAAATAATGAGCCAGTTGACGAAGAAAAGAAAAAAGAAAAATTAGTTACAATGTATAATGTACTAATTTCAAATAAAGATATAAAAGATTATTTTGATTATGAAATAGCATTTAACCAATTAATGGTTGATATAAATAAAATTATAGGAAATAGTATAAAAGATGTCCTATAAAATTTGAAGGAGGCATACAGATGAAAAAAGGAGAAAGCGGAATAACATTAATATCTTTAGTTATAACAATTGTAGTTTTATTCATATTAGCAGCTGTTTTAGTGGATGCCTCTTTACAAGTTGCCCCATCGACTGAAGCACTTAACAATCTAAGAAATGATTTTCATAATGAACAAACTGAAACAGAAGAAAAAATAAACGAAATGACTAATGGATGGGAAGATGTAATATTATAAAAAACTAAGGAGGAATACAAATGAAAGCAAATGTTGCATGGAGTACTGATGAAGATGCTTATTTAGCAGGTAAAGCATGTGCTAAAAAAGCAGTATTAGACTTAATACAAACAAAAGTCGCATTTATATTTAGTTCAGTAAAGTATAATCAAAAATCTCTTATAGATGGAGCAAAAGAAGTATTAGGTTCAGCACCAATTATAGGATGTACATCAAATGGAGGAATATTAGTTCCAGATGGTTATATAACATCAAACAATGGTTTCGCAGGAATATTAGCTCTTGGCGACCCAGATACAGCAGTAGGTGTTGCAGGGATGCCAAAACAAGTAACTGCTAGAGAAACAGGAAGAATGGTTGCAGAAGAAGCAAAAAGAAAAGTAGGAACAACATATTCACCATCTTATTTTTTCATGATAGCAAATCCAGGAGAAGAAGAAGAATATGCAAAAGGAATCCAAGATGTAATAGGTGATGTACCAATGTTTGGAGGAAGCTGTGCAGACGATGATTTATCTGGTAAATGGAAAATATTTGCTAATGATAATATTTTTTCAGAAGGTGTAGCAGTAGCATTTTTCTATACAAATAAAAAGATTTACAATGAATATACAGGAAAATATCATGAAACTGTAAATTCAGGTGTAATTACAAAAATAGAAGGAAGAAGAACATTAAAAGAAATTGATGGAATTCAAGCAATGAAAAAATATGCTGAATGGACAGGATTTAAAACTAGAGAACTTATGGGAGACAAAATACTTACAGCGTCTATTTTAAAACCAATAGGAGTAAAAACTCCAACAGGAAATATAACATTAATAAGACATCCAATGGCAGGAAATGCTGACTATTCTATTAATTTAGGAAATGATTTAGCAGTAAATACAGTTGCAATTCAAATGCAATCAAGTTTAGATGAACTAATAGAAGCACCAAAACTTGTTTTAAGAAAATTAAAAGAAAAAATGAATGGTGAGCCAGCAGCTTATCTTTTAGTACATTGTGGTGGTAGAAAGATAGCAATTGGAGATAGAATAAATGAGGTTGCAAAACTTTTAAAAGAAGAAGCAGGAGATGTACCTTTTATAGTACCATTTACTTTTGGAGAATATGGAAGAGCAGAGCATGAAGCAAATAATATGGGAGGATTAATGCTTTCTGAAACGGCTTTTTGTAAATAAATAATTTTAAGGAGGAAACGTATGGGAATTGAAAAATTTGTTTTAAATGAAACTTCATATTTTGGAGAAGGGGCAAGAAAAGTATTGCCAGAAGAAATTAAAAAGAGAGGATTTAAAAAAGTATTAGTAGTAACAGATGAATCTTTATATAAAGCAGGAGTTAGTTCTAAAATAACAGACCTTTTAGAAGCTAACAATATATCTTATGTATTATTTCACGATGTAAAACCAAATCCACCAATCGAAAATGTATTAGATGGTGTGAAAATGTGTAGAGACGAAAAATGTGATTTAATAGTAGCAGTTGGTGGAGGTTCAAGTATAGATACAGCAAAAGGAATAAGCATAATAATGACAAATCCAGATAGAGAAGATGTTGTATCATTAAACGGTCCATCAAATACAAAAAATAAAGGACTTCCAATAATAGCACTTCCTACAACAGCAGGAACAGCAGCAGAAGTTACAATAAACTATGTTATAACAGACACAGCAAGAGAAATAAAAATGGTTTGTGTAGATGAACATGATATTCCAATTATTGCAATAGTAGATACTGAACTAATGGCAAGTATGCCAAAATCAGTTGCGTCATCAACAGGTATGGATGCATTAACACATGCAATAGAAGGCTATATAACAAAATCAAGAAATATAATGTCACAAATGTTTTCAATGGAAGCAATAAAACTTATATATGATAATCTAAAAAAAGCAGTAAACGATAAAGACCAAGACGCAATAAATAAAGTAGGATTAGGTCAATATATAGCAGGAATGGCATTCTCAAATGTTGGACTTGGAATAGTACATTCAATGGCTCACCAATTAGGAGCAGTATATGATACACCACATGGAATAGCAAATGCTATGTTACTTCCAACAG
>CALXZS010000082.1 GCA_944393305.1 uncultured Clostridia bacterium
ATAATTTTATTTTATTAAACCCTACGATATATATATATATATACAGCCCCAAGGCTTTCAGCGTTTGTCATTTGTTTTTCTCCAATCTTTTTTAAGTTTTTATTTCTCTTAATTTTGCTAAACTTATTTTACACATATATTTTTTTGCTGTCAAGTAGTTTTTTATTTTTTAATCTGTTTATATTAGAGGTTATTTTTTATTGAATAAGAAAAACTCAATTTTTTCTATTCAATAAAAAAAGAATTAGGAAGGTGCAATGCACCCTCCCATTCTGATTAAATCTCAATTATACTATTTTCTTTTTCGTTTCTTGCAAACTGTAAACTTCTAAAATTAAATTCGCTTGACAGTTTGCTCTTCATTCCATCAATGTTCTGATGAGTTGAGATAATAACAATGCGTTTCTTATCACGATTTGCATATCTCACTATATACTCCAAAACATTTTCTGCATCTGCACCACTTTCAGACTTATCATCCAGACCAGAAGTGGCTTCGTCCATCACAACTATGTCAATATTTTCATCTAAGAAATACAGCATTTTTGCTAGGATAAGTCTCTGCCTTTGTCCATTTGATAGAGAATTATCAAATTGCTTTTCTTTCATCCACTTCCACGGATTAACGCAATTTGTTTTAATTTCTTGCCATAATTGGAGATTTTCCATAATGTTTTGCATTTTTGCCAGCTGTGGTTTTTCATTATTACTAAACAGTTCTTCAAAAATGCTAAGACTTCCAAATTTCAATTTTTCATCAAAGAATAAATATCTCGATGATACCGAAGCTACATTTTTTTCTAACCTTATGCGACCTGTTAGCATTTTCATAAATGTAGACTTTCCGCTTCCAGACGGTCCATAAAGAATCACAACATCTCCTAATTTGATGCTTAATTCTTTAAAACTGGTTAAAGTAAAAGGTTTGTCATTCTCAGATTCTGCAATATATTTAATTGCAAATGGTTTGAGTTTTATTTCCTCTACCTTCTGAGTTTTTACAGAATTATCATGATAAGCCTGTAAAATTAATAACATATCATCTTCTACTTCTTTTATCTCTGCCATTCTAAGGTTTGTTTCTTTTATTAATTCAACTACCTGTATAATTCTGCTAATCGCGGTTTCAATAATAACCAGACTTGCAGTAATTTTGGTAATTGTATTTAAGTCAATACTGTTAAAAGGAACATTGTAGAGATAAAAAGGTATTAAGCAAATTTCGCCAATTAGTTCAACAGCAACAATGGCTATTGATGACAAATTTTGCTTACGCTGGAATTTAGTCACATTTTCTTGGCTATCTTTAGCAGTTTTTGCTAAACTTTCGACTCTCATTGCCAAGTCGCTTTTTACTATTGCTGGGACTCTCAAAATATCATTCAGAATCATATCCTGCTGATTTTTATATGCTCTTTTCTTTCTTTGGTATTTTTCAATATCTTTTTGCATATTTGCAGAGCATATAAATGCAACAATTGAAAATACAATAAGAAATGTAATGAAAATGCCTTTGGGGATTGAATTATTGGTTATCCCAGCTATAATGAGCATAATAATGACAGCAATTATTTCCAGAATATCAAATGTTTTCTGAATTTTGTGAGTCCAAAGATTTGACAAATATGCTTTTATTGTGTTCAGCATTGTTTCGTTGCTCATAGTTTTGTACAATTTACTTTTATTGTCATATTTTACAACTTTTCCAGCTGAATTACCAATAATTTTGCTTCCTTTGATGATTACCTCATCTTCCAGAACATAATTAAATTTCTGTTCCTCAGCAGTATTAATAGCATAGAGAGTTGAGGTTGCTAAGCGCTTGGTGCGATATAATATGAATAATAAAATTCCCAGCAGTATTAACCGATATTCTATCATCATGTTTGAGATTTGCAACATAAATGCAAAAACTACGGTCACAATAGTGAGACTCAAATTCATGACTTTAGACTTAATACCCATCCATTTAAGATTTCTAGGTATTCTAAGCATTTCGTCATCAATGCTGGTACACGGTTTAAAGAAATTGATAATGAGATTAATCACCTCCCGCATCAAACTTTTAAAGCCTTCTTGTTTTTTCATGAGTGTTCCTCCTTAAAATTAAAAAGAGATTTTTTGTTTATATAAAAATTATACCATATTTACATAATGTTTTCAATTCCCTGGTACAAATTTCTTTCTTTCATTATTTTTTCTACACCATTTAACACCCATTTCTTATGCAAATTCCACTCAGGAGCAACTAATAAATCTTTAGGTGCGTCACCAGTTATTCTATGAACAACTATCTCTTTATTTAGATGTGTTATTACATAAATCAAATTTTCCAAATAATATTCTAAGCTAATTGGTTTATATTTTCCTTCATCATACCACTTTTCTAAAACTGTTCCTTTTACTATATAAGTTGAATGTATTTTTATACCTTGTATATTCAGTGAATTAATATACTCCACTGTTTCCATAATATCGTTTTTAGTTTCATTAGGTAGTCCTATCATCATATGCACAACTACATCTATCTTTTCTTTATTTAGCAATTTTACTGCATTAGTAAATACTTCTAAATCATAACCTCTATTAATTAATTTGCCAATTTTATTATTTGCAGTTTGCAGACCTAATTCAACTGTTACATCATATTTACTTTTATATGATTTAAGCAATTGTACAATTTCTTCGTTTATGCAATCTGGTCTTGTAGCTATATCTATTCCTACTATTCTATCATCTATAAGGCTACTGTCATACTTCTTTTTTAAATTACATACAGAATCATAAGTATTTGTAAAATTTTGAAAATATACTATAAATTTATTAGCTCTTTTTCCTCTATAACTCTCTAAATGCTCCTTTACTTGTTCTGGAATAGGTTTTAATTTCAAATGTTCTCCCGACCCTCTACTACTACAAAAAATGCATCCTCCTTTAGATGCATTTGTCACTCTATTAGGACATGTAAATCCACCATCTACTGGTATTTTTAAAGTTCTTTCTCCAAATTTTTCTTTTAAATATGTATTTAAATGTCTATATCTTTCCATAACTTTCCTCTAGTTCTATTTTATCATTTGTATATTTTTATTGCAAGCATTTTTATCTAGAGCAACAGCAACCAAAATTAGTAAACAATAACAAGAAAACTACTAAGAAAAATAATATTTCTGAATTATTCCCCGAACAAAAATTACTAAATAATCCTCCATTGTTATTTGAACATCCACAACCGCAACCACAACTTAATCCATCATTCATAAAAACCTCCATTCTAAGTAAATATGTATCTGTTATAAAACAATCATATTCATTATTCAAAATTGTATATTTGAAAATTTCTTGTTCCTTGCGGTCGCAGCTAAAATTCTTCGAATTTTACAGCTCCAAACGCACTTCGCTTGAAATCCTTCAAGCTCGTTTGAACGCTCACGCGGAACTGTGAAATTTTAAATATACAATTTTGAATATTAATGGACAGATTGAACTATAACATATATTCACTTTTTCTTTTTTATATCATATAGTATGCATTTTATATTTTTTGTGTTACAATATTTATGAAAAAAATTCATTTTGGAGGATATTAAATTTATGATAGAGTTATTATCTCCAGTAGGAGATTTTGAGTGTTTGAAAGCAGCAGTTCAAAATGGTGCTGATAGTGTTTATCTTGGCGGACCTTTATTTAATGCTAGGGCTTCCGCTTCTAATTTTGACTACGATACTTTAAAAGAAGCTATTAAGTATGCAAAATTAAGAAATGTTAAGGTTGATTTTGCTTTAAATACTTTGATAAAAAATGATGAATTCAAAAAAGCTACTGATTTAGCTAATTTTGTTTATGAATTAGGTGCAGACGCAATTATTGTTCAAGATTTAGGACTAGCAAAATATATTATAGATAATTTACCAGATATATCTGTACATGCTAGTACGCAAATGACAATACATAATTTGCAAGGTGTTCTTGCACTAGAAAGGCTTGGATTTGACAGAGTGGTTCTTGCCAGAGAACTTAGCCTTTCAGATATTAGATATATTTGCGCAAATTCTAACATAGAAATTGAAACTTTTGTACACGGTGCCCTTTGTATTTCATATTCTGGTCAGTGTCTATTTTCTAGTACTATTGGTGGTAGGTCTGGTAACAGGGGTAAATGTGCTCAGCCATGCAGACTTCCATACAAATTATTAGATGAGAATAATACTTATTTAGATGAGGGATATTTACTAAGTCCAAGGGATTTGTGCTCTTTAAAATATCTTCCTGATTTAATAAATGCTGGAGTGGAATGTTTTAAAATAGAAGGGCGTATGAAAACACCTGAATATGTTGCAGTTGTAACAAGTATTTACAGAAAATATATTGATTTAGCATTAAGTGATAAAGAATATATTGTAGATAGCGAAGATATAAAAAAATTAATGCAAGTATTTAATAGAGGTGGTTTTTCTTCTGGTAATTTAAGAAACAGCGAAAATTTAGATTATGTTTATAAAGAAAAGCCTAACAATATGGGACTATATATAGGGAATGTTTCTTCTTTTAATAAAGAAAAGGGGCTAATTACACTAACTTCTAAAGAAAGTTTAAGTATAGGAGACCAAATTTCTTTAGAAAAAGAAACTCATAAATATACTGTTTCAGAACTTATGAAAAACAAAGAAAATATTTCTTCTGCTATACCAAATGATATTATTACAATTGGAAGAATGAAGGGAAATATTAATTTAGGAGATAAAGTATATAAACTTAGCAGTAAATCTTTAAGCAAGGAGGTTAATGATTTTTACGAAAAAGAAAATATAAAAATACCATTAAAATGTAAAATAACTATAAAAAAAGATTTGCCTATTTCACTTGAGGTAACATCCCTAGATGATAAAAATTATGTCTCTATAAGTATAAAAAAAGAATTGGATATATCTCCAGTTGACGCAATAAGCACACCTCTTACTGAGGAAAGGATAATTTCTCAACTTACTAAAACAACTGATACTGAATTTGAATTTAAACATATCGATGTTGATATGGATAATAATATTTACATTCCTAAAATTTCATACATAAACTCTCTTCGTAGAAGTTGTTTAGAAGAGTTAGAAAGGATTGTAATTAATAGATTTGAAAGAATTGTTCCTTCTAAAATTAAAGATTTGCATAAATTTACATCTGAGGCTAAGAATTTTGAAGGTATTAGTTTACTTTTGAATGAAGTAAATCCTGAATTTGACTACACTAAACTTCATAATGTAGATAGAATTTATTTACCTTTAAAGTATTTTACTAAAAAAGAAAATATGGATTTAATAAATTATCTTTGCAATAATTTTAATTTATATATTTACATGCCTACTATCATTAAAGATAATTATAGAAATATTATTTACAATAGTTTGGACAAATATATTAAAAATTTTAATATAAAAGGAATTGTCGTTTCAAATGTTTCAAGTATTGTTTCACTAAGAAAATACATTAAAAAAATTGATTTAATTGGAAATTATACTTTGAATGTTTTTAATAAAAATTCTATTAATCTATTACGTCAGCATGGACTAGATATGGTTACATTATCTCCAGAATTAGACAAAGATTCTTTGAATAATTTAACAGCTGGTTCTTGCCTACCAACTGAACTTATGGTTTATGGCAGACTTCCTATTATGAATATGGGATATTGCGTTTTAGGTTCTTCTAATAAATGCTATCCTGATTGTAAAACTTTATGTAATACAAACCATAAATTTTATCTTGAAGACAGATTGGGATATAAGTTTAGAGTGATACCTGATAATATGCAGACTGTAACTACCATTTTTAATAGTAAAATTACTTCAATACAATATGATGACATAAAACATAGTTGTGTTAGAATTAGCATATTGGACGAAAATATTGATGAAATTAATAATATTATTGATAATGTTAAATCTGGTAAGAATTTTACTGGTAATGAGTATACTAATGGAAATTTGAATAAAATTGTATA
>CALXZS010000083.1 GCA_944393305.1 uncultured Clostridia bacterium
ATTCCATTTAGGATAATATCTGACGCAAGTTCAGGAGGTGTTACTGCTAAAGTATTCATTATAGCTTCTAATATTTCGCCTATTGGCTTTTTCATGGCTTCTTCTATGTCTTTTGATGATACCTTAACATTTTTAGGAAGTCCTGTTTCTAAGTCCCTACCTCTAATTTCTTTTGTCATTTCAGAGACAAGTGGAAGTGCACATCCTAATTCTATTTTTAAGTTTTCGGCTGCTGATAAACCTATCGCTATTCCTTTATGCTTTTTTAAGTATTCCACAATGCTTTCATCTATTTCATTTCCAGCTACTCTTATTGATGTACTAGCTACAATTCCACCTAAAGATATAACTGCTACCTCAGTTGTACCTCCACCTATATCTATTATCATATTTCCAACTGGTTCTTTTACATTAAGTCCAGCTCCAATTGCAGCAGCCATTGGTTCTTGAATTAAATACACTTCTTTTGCATTAGCTTGCAAAAATGCTTCTTCTATTGCTCTTTTTTCCACCTCTGTTATTCCTGATGGAACTCCAACTACTACTCTTGGTTTTCCGGCATTATATTTTTGGCATACTTTTTTTAACATATTTTTTAGCATTAATCCAGTTGCTGTAAAATCTGCTATTACTCCATCTTGCATAGGTCTTACGGCTTTAATGTTTTCCGGAGTTCTTCCAAGCATATCTCTTGCCTCTTTCCCTGTTGCAACTATTTCTCCTGTTACTCTATCTAATGCTACTACTGATGGTTCTCTTAATACTATGCCTTTTCCTTTTAAAGCTATTAATATATTTGCTGTTCCTAAATCCATTCCTATATCTTTTGAATTAAAGTCAAGTAAATTAAATTTCATTGTTATCTTTCCTCTCTATAAATATACTTTGATATTTTCCATTACCAATGATAATATGGTCAAGCATGTTTACATCAAGTAATTTAGCACATGCCATTATTCTTTTTGTAAACTCATAATCTTGCTCACTTGGTTTTGGATTTCCACTTGGATGATTATGGATAAGAATAAACCTAGGTATTTGTTCTTTTACAACCTCACTAAGTATTTGTATTGGTTTTATTGTTAATTTATTATTAATTCCAATTTTTAAATCTTTGATTTTAATTAATTCATTTTTTGAATTTAACATTATTATTTTCAAAATTTCTTGTTTTTCATATCTCAATTCATCCATAAATAAATCTACGACATCTTTTGTTGATTTAATTACTTTATTCATTTTTTGAACTGGAAGTCTCATTCTTTTTGCTAGTTCACATACTGCTTTAACTTGCAAAGCTTTTATTGTTCCAATTCCTTTTATTTTTTCTAGTGTTTCAATTGATATAGATTCTAAATCTTTTAATTCATTAGTTAGTAGTAGTATTCTACTAGCTAATTCTAAAGCTGTTGCTTCTTTTGTTCCAGTTTTTATAATTATTGCCAATAATTCAGCATTTGATAACTTTTGTGAACCATACATTTTCATTTTTTCGTATGGTCTTTCTGATTCTGGCATTTCATTCATTTTTAACGGCATAAAGTTTCCTTTCTGCCCCCCAAACTAGAATTTTCTGTATATAAATACAGCTATGATTATTCCAATAATACTTGAAATGTTTATATTAAACATTATTCCAAATGTTAGTTTTACTACACCCAAATCTAAAGTTACTGGGTCTGCAATACCAAATGTTTGTCCATATGAAAGCCAACTTAGAAAACTAACACCTTGTGTTAACTGACCTATTAGACCTCCTATTACCAAACCACATAAAATAAATATTATTAGTACTAATGTACTTTTATCTCTTGTTGCCATACTTCCCTCCATTTTTTCTTACGGATAATTATTTTTTAACATTTGTATTATATATTTTTTTCCATATTTTTTCAAGGTGTTTTATGTAAAAATTATGTGGTTTTTTTATTTAATTTTTTAAAATCTATTTTCTTTTATTTATTTTTGTGATATATTAATATATACAATTAATGGAGGAGTGTATGAAATTCGAAAAATTAAGTGACTATAAATTAAAAATTACGCTATCAAATGATGAACTTCCTAACAATAATACCGATTTAGATAGTTTTATGTCAAACCCATCCGCTGCCAGAAAATCTTTTATAGATATACTTAATAAAGCTAAAGATGAAGTTGGTTTTATTGTTGGAGATAATAAAGTTAGAATAGACGCCAAGTATCAAAGTAATGGTAATTTCATTTTTACTATTACAAAACTTGTTCCCAAAAAGAAAAATAATCGAAAAGCAAAACCACAAAAAGTTAGTGTAAATAGAAAAGAAAATTGTTTAATATATACATTCGACAATATTGAAAATTTCTTTAATTTTTGTAATTTTTTACAAAAACATAAAATTAATTGCTTGAAAACTTTTTGTAAATTTACTGAATTGTACAAATTAAATAATAAATACTATTTAGCTTTTAATGAAATTAATAATGAATACAAATACATAGCTAAATTATATTCTTGTATGACAGAGTTTGGAACATTTTATTCTACTCAAGAACTTACATTATTTATGCTTAAAGAACGTGGAGAATTAATTATAGCTAATAATGCTATTCAAATTTGTCAAAAAAACTTTAAATAATTGTTAATATTTACATGTTACAGTTTAGTAATATTAATCTTACAAAGACTAATATACATTCTTCCACATTTCACTGCGCGGGTCGCTCATATATATTCGCTCCAGCTTGCACGCTAAACTTCGCTTTTCAAGCTTCGTTCGCTGAAATGTTTTAGAATGTATATTAGTCTTTTTATAATGATAATTTGCTAAACTGTAATATTTAATTTAAAAACTTGTGAACATTTGATTTATACTCTTTATTCTAAAATTTCTAATCCTGCAAATTTTGCCATTAATCTCTTATGTCCCACTTTATCAAATTGTATATCTACTTTTATGTCATCGGATTCTTTCTCTAGTTTTGTAATTGTTCCTTCTCCGAATTTTTTATGGAAAATTCTTTGTCCAACTTTATATTTAGATAAATCTACTTCTCCATTTGTTTTCTTTTTGTTAAGATTATTAAGGAAACTTTCTGCTGTTCTGAATTGGAAACTATTTTGTGTTTTCTCTTGTATATTTTTATTATCTACTTTATATGTTACTACTTTTGAATTATTATTGTAGTTATTATTATTATAATTACTACGATTATTATATCTCCATTCGTATTTAGAGTCTGGGAATTCTTCTTCGTTTTCTTCTATTTGCATTGCTTCTTCATAGCCATCTAATAATTCTGCTGGAATTTCTTTTATAAATCTAGAAGGTGGATTGTAACTTGTTGAACCAAAAATTGTTCTTTTTTTAGCAAATGTTAAGTATAGGTAGTTTTGTGCTCTAGTTATACCAACATAGAATAACCTTCTTTCTTCTTCTATATCTTCTGGATTGTCTATTGATTTATGACCTGGGAATATTCCATCTTCCATACCTACTAGAAATACCACTGGATATTCCAATCCTTTTGCACTATGAAGAGTCATTAGTGTTATCATATTATCTGTATCTTCAATACTGTCTGTATCGCTTGATAATGATATACTTTCTAAAAATTCTGTTAGCGAATTATCTGCTGATTCTTTTTCAAATTCCATTGCAACGGTTAAAAATTCTTCTAAGTTTTCTATTCTACTTTCCGCTTCTACTGTATTTTCATTTTTTAACGCTGCTGTATAGCCAGTTTTATTTAAAGTTTGCTTTATAAGTTCAGATATTGGCACATCTAATCCTCTTAATTCTTCAATTACTGTTATGAATTCTCTTGTATTGTTATAAATTCTTGGTAAATATTTATCCGCTTCTTTTATAACTTCATACATTGATATTCCATTTTCAGCAGATATATTTTCTACGTTTTCAATACTTGTTTTTCCTACTCCTCTTTTAGGCTCATTTATTATTCTTTCTAATGATAAATTATCTGAAGGATTGGCAATTAATCTTAAATATGCAATTATATCTTTTATTTCTTTTCTTTCATAGAATTTTAACCCACCTACAATTTTATATGGTATATCTTCTCTTCTTAAAATATCTTCTATTGCTCTTGATTGTGAGTTCATTCTATATAATACAACAAAGTCTGAATATTTATAATATTCTTCTCTTTTTAGTTTATTTATTTCTTGAACTATAAACGAAGCTTCTTCATATTCGTCTTCTCCGCAGAATATAAAAGGTAATGCTCCTTCTTCATTTTCTGTCCAAAGTTTTTTCTCATATTTATTTTGATTATGTTTTATTACTGCGTTAGCTGTTTTTAAAATATTTCCTGTACATCTATAATTTTGTTCTAGTTTTATTATGTTTGAACCTGGGAAATCTTTTTCAAAATTTAATATGTTTGTAATATCTGCTCCTCTAAATCTATAAATAGATTGGTCATTATCTCCTACAACTGTTATATTTCCATATCTTGATGCTAATATTGAAACCAACATGAATTGTGATTTGTTTGTATCTTGATACTCATCTACTAAAACGTATTTGAATTTTTCTGAATAGTATTCTAATACATCTGCATTATCTGTTAATATGTTAATAGTAAAGTTTATAATATCATCAAAGTCTATTGCATTATTTTCTTTTAGCTTTTTTTGATATAAATAATATACTTTTGATATTATTTCTTTTCTATAATCACCATTTGCTCTTTCTTCGTATTTTTCTGGTGTTAGCATATCATTTTTTGCATTACTTATTTCAGATAATACTGATTTTTCTGTAAATAGTTTTGTATCTATATTTAGTTCTTTTAGGCAATTTTTTATAAGTGTTTTTTGGTCTGTTGTATCAAATATAGCAAATGAGTGGTCAAAACCTATTCTATCTATGAATTTTCTAAGTATTCTAACACATATTGAGTGAAATGTTCCAAGCCATATGTCATTGATTGCATCTCCTACTAACGCTTGTACTCTTTCTTTCATTTCGTTTGCTGCTTTATTTGTGAATGTTATAGCTAGTATATTCCATGGTTTAACATTTTTTTCTTTCATTAAATAGCTGATTTTATATGTTAATACTTTTGTTTTTCCTGAGCCTGCTCCAGCTATTACTAGACATGGTCCTTCTGTTGCAATAACAGCTTCTTTTTGTCTTGGGTTTAGTTCTTTTAATAATTCTTCCATTATATAGTCCTTTCTTCTAAAACCTTTGTTCGCAAAGAAATTGTACTATATTTTGCTTTTCTAGTCAATAAGTTTTTGTTAATTTTTTAATTATTTACAGTTTTTCTTTTTATTCCATTCCAACCCAAAATCACTTCTTTTTATTTTACACATTTCTCCATTGCCACGATAAAAAACAATGCCTTCTATATAATGATTTTCAAGATATTGTTTTATTCCATTGTAATCTCTTGGTACATTTTCTAATATTCTCTTTCCATGTTTTTCTAAAATATCTGTATTTAAATTATATGGATTGGCATTTATATGTTTTCCAATTAATTCATAAGTCCCCTCTTCTAAATTATCATTTTTTTGTCTTTCAAATGCCTCTAAATAATATTTAGCATTTGGATCATTTTCGGTACACAAAAGCCAATGTGGAAAATGCCCTGTTACTGGGTCAGGTTCTTCTTGACAAGGAATTGCACCTTTGGGTAAAATTTTTCCTTTTTTATAATCATATCTCCTATAAATATTTCCGTCCTTTATTAAACAGCATGTTCCATCTATTTTTTCTGTTGCCCAACCTTCTCCGGTTTAGCACCCACTGACATTCTGGTTCTACTTCGTTTAAACACTTTGCTATTTTGTGATTTTCAAATTGCCTTTTAAAAAGGGTTTTCATCTTTTTCATTATCTTTTCACTCCTAAACCTAATTTAAATGATACTCGTTAGAATCTTATTTTTATAAAAAA
>CALXZS010000084.1 GCA_944393305.1 uncultured Clostridia bacterium
CATAACCACCATGACGAACATCTGGAAAAAATTTTTTCTTGACACAATAACCTAAATCTATACAATTTTTTCTTCCCCTTGGTGCACCAGTATATCCAGTAGAAATAATTTCATCATTTTTAACAATAATTGCTCCATAATTTTTTCTAAGACAAGTTCCTCTTTCAGAAATTGCTTCAGCAATATTTAAATAATAATTAATTTTATCAACACGTTCCATAACAAAAACTCCTTTTCTAAAGATTAGTAATTATTATATCAAATACTATAAAAATAGTCAAAAAAGTTGCAAAAAACGTAATAAAACTGTTGAAAATTGTGCAACATAATGATATAATTAATAATGCGTGTAAGGAGGAGAAAATAATGAAAGAAGTAATAAGAAAAACAAAAATAATTGGAACAATAGGACCAGCAAGTGAAAGCGAAGAAATGCTAACAAAATTAATGAATGCAGGTTTAAACGTATGCAGAATTAACTTTTCACATGGTGGATACGAAGAAAATGCAGAAAAAATCGCAACAATTAAAAGATGTAGAGAAAAACTAAACTTACCTATTGCTATGGCTCTTGATACAAAAGGACCAGAAATTAGAACAGGTAAATTAGAAACAGGAGATGAAAAAGTTACAATTGAAGAAGGACAAGAATTTACTTTTGTTCATGATGATGTACTTGGAAACAATACAAAAACAACTATAAGCTATAAAAATTTATATAAAGATGTAAAACCAGGTTCAACAATATTAGTTGATGATGGTGCACTAGAATTCAAAGTAAAAGAAATAAAAGGACAAGACATTGTTTGTATAGCTCAAAACACAGGAAGATTAGGTTCAAGAAAAACAATGAATATTCCTGATGCAATAGTTGAATTACCAGCTTTAGGTGAAAAAGATATAGATGATATCACAAAAGGTGTAAAAGCAGGATTTGACTATATATTTGCTTCATTCGTAAGAAGAGCAGATGATGTTAAACAAATAAGAAAACTATTAGATGATAATGGTGGACAAGAAGTAGGAATTATTTCTAAAATTGAAAGCCAAGAAGGTATAGACAATTTAGAAGAAATACTTGAATTATCTGATGGTATAATGGTTGCTCGTGGAGATATGGGTGTTGAAATACCAATGGAACAAGTTCCAATAGTTCAAAAACATATTATAAAAAGATGTAATGAAGTTGGAAAACCAGTAATTACAGCAACACAAATGCTTGAATCAATGACATCAAACCCAAGACCAACAAGAGCAGAAGTTTCAGATGTTGCAAATGCTGTATATGATTTAACTGGAGCAATAATGCTTTCAGGAGAATGTGCAATGGGTAAATATCCAGTAGGTTGTGTTGAAACAATGAACAAAATTTCTAGAGCAATTGAAGGAAATATCAATTACTGGAAAAGATTTAATAATAAAGGTTGCATAGTAGACAAAAATGATTTAAAAGCAAATACTGCTTATTCAGCTTGTGTAACAGCAAAAGATATAGAAGCAAATGCAATTGTAGCATATACACATACAGGAGATACAGCAAATATATTAGCAGGTTTAAAACCAGCATGCCCAGTATTAGCAATTACAGATAATTTAAAAACATATCATAAATTATCATTAACAGCTAACACATATCCAATATATATCGAAGCTCAAAAAGACATTGATACAACAGTTGAAAAAGGAATAATTGAATTAGAAAAGAGCGGAATATTAGAAAAAGGAGACAAAATAGTTATAGCTGGTGGAAACAAAATACTTCCATTAGAAAAAGAAAGCCAAGTAATTGGTGGAATAATGAAAATATAATGAAATTGAGGCAAATGAAGTGAACTACAAAAGTTCACTTGAAAGCCTCTTTTTTTATTTAATAGAAAAAGAAAGTTTTCCTATTAAATAAAGTATTTGGTGTAGAAAAATCAAGATTTTACTAAACAATAAAAGATTTCTAAAAATATCCTAAAAAACGACGAAAAAACTGTTGAAAATTTTTGCTAAAATATGTCAAAATATATATGAAATAAAAAATGAAAGAGGATATTTATGGAAAAAGATGTTAACAATAAAAATACTAAAGAAAATATAAAAAAACAAAGACTAAAAGAGGCAAAATTTGTAAATACAACCAAAGTAACGGAAGACATGATAAATAAATTTTATAAATTTTATAAGTTCAGAGTGAAAAGGTATGACTTTTACTCTTTTATAATCTGTGGCATAGTATTAATGATAATAGCAATTAATTTTTTACTAAGGGGTAGTGAATATTTCATAGGAATAATAGGAAACATTATAATTAGCATAATATTAATAGGTATTGGAATATGTTTTTGGAAATCTGCTTTTAAAATTCAAAAATATAACAAAAAAGATATGGTTAAAATATATGCAGAAGATGTTTCAAATTTAGAAAATGATTATTTTTTTGATGATGAAAAAGTTATTATAGTGAATAAATATGGTGAAACAGAAAGGGTATACGGTTATTTAGAAGCAATATATGAAGCTAAAGAATGTTATTATATTTTTACAACAACAAAAAGTATTTATATAATGGCAAAAAATAGTTTTACAAAAGGGGAAGAGAGTGAATTTCATGAATTTATAAAAGAAAAAATGAGCAAAAACTATAAAAAAAGATGTATAAGAAAAAAAGATGTATAAACAAAAAAGAGGAGATAGGTCAATCTATCTCCTTTAAACATTTATATAAAATATGTTCTAAATGAGTTGTATCTATAACAGATTCTATACTTGCTGTAAGCATTTCTTGAGGGTCTACCTCTTTTATATCTAATAAATAACCATTTACATAAGCAAGTTGTCTAATAAATTCTCTAGTAGTTCTACCATTTCCTTCTCTAAAAGGATGTAAAACATTCAGTTCTGACATATAATATGCTAATTTTTTAGCCATTTCTTCCTTAGATAAATTCTTCAAATTATCATTTTTTAATTTATTTAATAATTCATTCAATTGGTCTTCAATATATTCCCATTTAGCAAATCTAAAACTATCTTTAGCAATATCTTCAGAGCGTATTTTGCCGGCAAAAGGGTAAATATCTTCAAATAAATATTTATGAATAGATAAAAAATGATGAATATTAAAATTACCTATTTTTTTATTTTGCCTCAAATCATATAGCTTCAATAAAACAAGCTTCCTTTCTATTATTGAAAGCTTTTGGTTATCATGAATATTTAGCTTGTTTACCAAAACTTCGCTATCAGGATAGCAATATATTGAATTAACGGCTTCATATAACTCAAACATTATAATCTCCTTTTATAATATCATGAATAGCTTGGTTTATAGTAATTTCATTATTTGAAATTTTTCTTAACATAGAAATATCATCATCAGTAACATACATATTTTCAATAGCTAAATCATTCTTTAAATTTTCAACATCTAAATTAAATTTTTCTTCAAAATTCATATATTTTCTCCTTTAACACATAACTATATTATACCACATTTTTAAGAAAAAATCAAATTTGCTTCGGGGCTGTTTTTGGGAGGTGTCCCCGAAAACAGCTCTAAAAACAGCCATAAAAATTAATGGATAAAATTAGTTTTAACTATATCCTCATTTTTAGGATATTCTAAACCAGATTTTTTAGCTATATCAATACATTTCAAAAGCCAAGCCATATTATTTCCTAGAGTTCTCATTGTTTGCATTCCTTCTAAATCTTTTTTTACTTCTTCAGGATTAGTTCCATGTACCTGATTCCAGTATTGAGAAGTAACAATTGGCATATTATTCATAGAAAAATATTTATTTATTTGGTCAAAGGTAGATGTAGAACCACCTCTTCTACAACTGGTAATTGTGCATGCTGGCTTATTCTCAAAAAGACTTCGTCTACCATAAAATACTCTATCCATAAAAGAAGTAAGAGCACCTGAACTAGAAGCAAAATGGACAGGAGTGCCAAAAACAAAACCATCAGTAGTAGGCACTTTTTCTAGAAAATCATTAACTAAATCATTTCTAAAACATTTTTCTGTTTTTAAGCAAGCATTACAACCTATGCAACCAGCCATTGGTTCAACTCCTAACCAAAACATTTCAGTTTCAATTCCATTTTTATTTAAAGAATTAGCAACCTCTTCTAAAGCTGTATATGTACATCCAGTCTTATGAGGACTACCATTTACTAATAAAACTTTCATTATTTATCACTACCTTTCAATTTTATATATAAAATAAAATCTTAAAAATTTTATTTTTATACTTCATATTATACAATTAAATTAGAAATATGAAAAGAATAATTTAAAAATAATGGGCTCTTATCTAATAATATGAAAAATAAAATGAGTAATACTTTGATAATAGAAAAGAGTATAAAAAAAATAAAAAAATCTTTAAAATGCGAATAATCGCAAAAATTATGTAAGTGTTTCAAAATTATACCTCCAATCAGCATAAAAAGTTTAAATAACCATTTTATATAATATATGATTAAGAAATAAAAAAGGGAATAGTTGTCACAAGAAAAAAAGTTTTACATAATATGTTAATAAGGAGGAAACATTTATGTGCAGATGCAGAATGAATAATAACATAGATAACAATTTAGATAATTGTAATTTTAATAATGCAACAAGAAATATGGATATGTGTGAATGTGGTTTTGATGATGATTCACCATTTCCAGAGAACTATATGTATGGTCAAAGTTATGTTCCAATTCAACAGATGAGTAATACTTTTAGACCAGATGTTGGATTGAAAATGGGAACTATTTTTCCAGAATTAGTAAGTCCTTATACAGCAGGTCAAAATTTAGAGGAAATGAATTTCTTGAGAGATTCTAATGAAATTAAGGAGGGATGTAATAGTGGAAGGTAATTGTAACTGCAACTGTAATTGTACTTGCAATTGCAGAGAAACTAATAATGATTGCACAAGGGAAGAATTAATGAATAATGTAAGAAAATATAATTTTGCAATAACAGAACTTGCACTTTATTTAAATACACATCCTTGTGATGAAAATGCTTTAGCTTTGCATAGGGAATACTGTAAGTGTTATAGAGATGCAGTAGAAAAGTATCAAAAAATGTATGGACCACTTTCAATTTTCTATCCATGCAATAGATGGAGATGGCTAGAAAATCCATGGCCATGGGAAGGAGGATGTAACTAATGTGGACTTATAATAAAACTTTACAATATCCGATAAAAATAAAACAAAAAGACCCTCGCTTAGCAAAATTTATTATTTCGCAATATGGTGGTCCTGATGGAGAGCTTGCAGCTTCACTTAGATATTTGTCACAAAGATTTGGCATGCCAGACCAAATAGCAAAAGCAACTTTGAATGATATAGGAACTGAAGAACTTGCACACTTAGAAATGGTAGGAACAATTGTTCATCAATTAACTAATGGTATTACTGCTCAGGAAGCAGAAGAAATGGGATTAGGTGCATATTATACAGACCATGGATTAGACGTATATCCACAAGCAGCAGCAGGATTTCCATTTGACGCTAATTGCTTGGCTTGTAAAGGTGACCCAATAGCAAATTTACAAGAAGACTTAGCAGCAGAGCAAAAAGCAAGAGCAACTTATGAAAAACTTATAGATCTTTGTAAAGACAATCCAGATGTAGTAGACCCACTAAGATATTTAAGAGAAAGAGAAATTGTACACTTCCAAAGATTCGGAGAAGCGCTAAGAGGAGTTCAAGATAAATTGGCAGAAAGAAGAATGCATTCAATAAATAACTGTAATTTAAACATGAATAACAACAATAATTGTAACTAAAATACGTTTGAAATTATAAAAATTTGGTAAAAAGTATTGATTTTGTAAATAAAATAAGTTATAATGAATATACTAGTAAAGATACTTTTGAAGTATCTTTGTCCGAATCAAAT
>CALXZS010000085.1 GCA_944393305.1 uncultured Clostridia bacterium
TAGTCGCTGTAATGTTTTTTATCTGCATACCATTTTGAGCTCCAATCATTGATAACACCAACTCTGTATCCACGTGGATCTACTTTTTGTCCCATATGTTTAAGCCTCCTTCTTTATTTTAATTGCGTTCTTTTAATACTATTGTAGTATTACTTGTTCTTTTTCTAATTCTAACTGCTGAACCTTTTGCAGCTGGTCTAATTCTCTTTAATGTTGGACCTTGATTAGAATATATTTCAGCTATATATAATTTAGAGTGTGCCATTTGATGATTGTTTTCTGCATTTGCGATAGCTGATTTTAATAATTTTTCTAAAACTTCACTTCCTGCTTTTGGTGTAAATTTTAATATTGCTAATGCCTCATCAACATTTTTACCTCTAATTAAATTTGCTACTATTGCAACTTTTCTACTAGAAATTCTTGCATATTTTAATGTAGCTTTTGCTACTAATTCTTCATTTTTGTTATCTTCATTCTTTTTAACTTTTACAGTTTCTTTAACATCTTCTACTTTCTTCTCAGCTGTTTTTACATCTGCTTTTTTTGTTTCAACTTTCTTTGTTTCTGTTTTCTTAGTTGTAGTTGTTTTTTTCTCAGCAGTTTTAGCTGATGTCTTTGTTTTGCTTTCTGTTTCTTTTTTTGAAGTTGTAGCTACTTTCTTTTCTTTCTCGTCTGCCACTGTAATTACCTCCTTCTTTTATTTTTTATTTTGTTGTTGTTGTTTTAGCTCCAGCGTGACCTTTGAATGTTCTTGTAGGAGCAAATTCACCTAATTTATGTCCAATCATTTCTTCTGTAATGTAAATTGGAACATGTTTTCTTCCATCATGAACAGCGATTGTATGTCCAACCATTTGTGGATAAATAGTAGAAGCTCTTGACCATGTTTTTAATACTTCTTTATTTCCATTTTCATTCATTGCTTCAATTCTTTTTAAAAGTTTTTCTTCAACAAATGGTTTTTTCTTACTTGATCTTGACATAATATTCTCCTTTCTTTTTCTGGAAGGGAAGCTATCCCTTCCTATTTTTATTTACTATTTCTTCTCTTTGTAATTAATCTATTTGATTTTTTATGTTTAGCTCTTGTCTTGTATCCAAGTGCTGGTTTACCCCAAGGTGTCATTGGTCCTGAATGTCCTACTGGTGCTTTTCCTTCACCACCACCATGAGGGTGATCTACTGGGTTCATAACTGAACCTCTAACTGTTGGACGAATACCTAAATGTCTTTTCCTTCCTGCTTTTCCTAGTTTGATATTTTCGTGTTCTTCGTTTCCAATTTCTCCGATTGTAGCTCTACATCTAGCTAGAACTAATCTCATTTCTCCTGATGGTAATCTTAAATGAGCATATTTTCCTTCTTTAGCCATAAGTTGTGCTGATTGTCCAGCTGCTCTTACTAATTTTCCACCTTGGTTTGGATTGATTTCAATATTGTGAATTAATGTACCAACTGGGATATTTTCAAGTTTTAAGCAGTTTCCTGGTTTTATATCTGCTGTTTCTGATGAGATAACTTTATCTCCATCTTTTAATCCTTTTGGTGCTAATATGTAGCTTAGTGTTCCATCTGTATATTTTATTAAAGCTATATTAGCGCTTCTGTTTGGATCATATTCGATTCCAATAACTTCTGCTTCCATATCCACTTTATTTCTTTTGAAATCAATAATTCTATATTTTTGTCTATTTCCTCCACCTTGATGTCTAACTGTGATTTTTCCTTGAGCATTTCTTCCTGAATTCTTTTTCTTTACAGCTAGTAAAGATTTTTCAGGAGTTTTCTTTGTAATTTCAGAAAAATCTGAAACAGTCATATTTCTACGTGAAGGAGTAATTGGTCTAAATTTTTTAACTCCCATTTTTCAATTCTCCTTATATATTATTTGTAGATTTTTTCCTGCTCTACATGCAGATATTTATTTATTATCCTAGTTTAATCTAGATAACTTTTTATTTGTTAAAACAAAGCAAAATTGGTATATTGCGAGGCAAATTTAAAATCAAAATACCGGAGGCGTACTAAGATGTACGTCGAGGATTTTTGTTTTAAATTTAACGAAGCAAGATGCCGATTTTCATTTGTTTTTTAAGCTCCCATGAACTCATCAATAGAGTCTTTATACTTTTTAGAAACTTTTGTAACTTTTCCACCTTTAGCCATGTATGATACATCTCCTGGATTTGTGTCAATTGTTACAATAGCTTTTTTCCAGTCTGAAGTTCTTCCTACACTTCTTCCGACTCTTTTTTCTTTTCCTTTTACTATCATTGTATTAACTTTTAATACTTTGACTTCGAATAATTTTTCTACTGCTCTTGCAATATCTACCTTTGTAGCTTTTTTATTTACTTTAAAGGTATACTTACCAAGATTTACTTCATCATTGCTCTTTTCTGTTACTACTGGAGCAATTATTATATCTTCTGGTCTCATTATGCGTACACCTCCTCTAATTTTTTAACAGTATCTTCTGTTATTACTAATTTACTATATTTTAATAAATCGTAAGCATTTATTGTATTTACTGTTAATGTTTTTACACCTTCAATATTTCTAGCTGATTTTTGAACATTTTCGTTGTTCTCTGGTAATAAAACTAATGTTTTTTCTGCTATTTTTAAATTGTTCATTATTTTTACCATTTCAGCTGTTTTAATTTCTTTTAATTGTAGTTTATCTAAAACTACTAATTCATTTGAAGAAACTTTAGAACTTAATATAGATTTGATTGCTAGTCTCTTCTCTTTTTTGTTTACTTTATATGTGTATGAACGAGATCTTGGTCCTAATGCTATACCACCTTTTATCCATTGTGGTGCTCTTATAGAACCTTGTCTTGCACGTCCTGTTCCTTTTTGTCTCCATGGTTTTCTTCCACCACCAGCAACTTCTGCTCTTGTTTTTGTATTTTGTGTTCCTTGTCTTTGATTTGCTAAATAGTTTACAACTACACTATGAACTACATTTTCATTTGGTTCTATTCCAAATATGCTTTCGTTAAGTTCTAGTTCTTTAACTTTTTTTCCATCTATACTATATACGTCTACTTTAGGCATTTTCTTTCCTCCTTCCTTATGCTTTTACGCTTGATTTTATTTTTAATATTGATCCTTTAGCTCCTGGAACGCTTCCTTTTACTAAAATCACGTTTTTGTCTAAATCAACTTTTATAACTTCTAGGTTTTGTATTGTAACTGTTACTGAACCCATATGTCCTGGTAATTTTTTACCTGGGAATACTCTACCTGGTGTTGATGTTGGTCCCATTGAACCTGGTCTTCTATGATACATTGAACCATGTCCCATTGGTCCTCTTGATTGTCCATGACGTTTTATAACACCTTGGAATCCTTTTCCTTTTGAAGTTCCTTGAATGTCTACTCTATCTCCAGCAGTAAATACGTCTGCTTTTAATTCATCTCCAACATTCATTCCTTCTACTGAATCTAATCTAAATTCTCTTAAATATTTTTTTGGAGCTATTTTATTTTTACTTAAATGTCCTAATCTTGGTTTATTAAGTTTGCTTTCTTTTACATCTCCAAATCCTAATTGAACTGCTGAATATCCATCTTGTTCCACTGTTTTTATTTGTGTTACTGTACATGGAGTAGCTTCAATTACTGTTACTGGAATAACTTTTCCTTCTTCATCAAATATTTGTGTCATTCCTACTTTTTTTCCTATTAATGCTTTTTTCATATTTCCCTCCTATTGGCTGACTTTTTAGCCAGCATAGCTATTTTATTATTATAATTTTATTTCTATATCAACACCTGCTGGTAATTCAATTTTCATTAAACTATCAACTGTTTTTTGTGTTGGATAAAGAATGTCGATAACTCTTTTATGAGTTCTTAATTCGAATTGTTCTCTTGAATCTTTGTCTTTGTGTGGAGAACGTATAACTGTTACAACTTCCTTTTCTGTTGGAAGTGGAATAGGTCCTGAAACTTTTGCTCCTGTTTTTTTAGCAGTATCTACTATTTTTTCAGCAGACTGTTCTAAAACTACATGATCATAAGCTTTAAGTCTTATTCTAATTTTCTCGCTTTTTGCTGCGTTTGTTTTTGTAACTGCCTTTTCAGCATCCTTTTTTGCCATTATATTTTCCCTCCTTAAAAATTGATTTTTAGTCGGAAGTTATAAACGCACCCTAGTGTTTCTTTTTTATTCAACATAAAATCCCAAGTTTGCATGAAATTCTTGGGATAAGTGCTTGTATTTATAAAACTTACCGCCTTGGTCTTAGCCATGACATACTCCATAGAAGTTCCCTCCATCGCCCTAAAATCAGGCGTGTAGCCACATTCTACTTCAACGCATCTCTTTACATGCTTTTCTATTATATCCTAAAAAGCTAGTAAAGTCAATAGTTTTCTAAACTTTTTTATTTTTTAAAAATGTTTAGTATCTTATCTATCATATTTTTGTACCAAGGTTTCTTTTCTATCTTTGTTAAACTTAATTCTTCTACTTTTGTAGGTCCAGGTGTTTCTTGAATATTTGTATTAATATTCGTGTTAGTATTAACATTATTATTGTTATTATTAAACAAGTTATTTGGATCATATTTTTGTGCTAATCTTCTTTCTTCTTCTTCCTCTTGCCTTAATAGTTCTGCCCTTTCTTCTGGTGTTGTTAAATAATCTCTATATATTAATGCAAGTATTTGTTTAGCATCTTCTGACATCTTTGTATCTATATATTCATCATCTACATTAATAGATAAATAAAATCTTCTATCCATTTTATTTTCAATTGATTGAATTAATTTCTTAGATATTTTATTTCTACTTTCAAAATCTAAATTTTCAATTGCAGAATATACTTCTGCCAATGATTTCATATAATTTTCATCCATAGTTTCTCTCCTTATCTTTCAGCTTCATTTGTTTGTCTTTCATCTTTTCCTGTTATCTTTGCTTTAAAATAGTTAAATGTATCTCGTAACTGACCTTTTGTTTTTTGGAATAATTGTGTAAGTTTATTTTTAGATACTGCTGTTTGCTTTTCTTCTGGTAATTTTGAAATTACAAAATCTTGAGAATCTTGAGACAATCCAAAATTCATATGCAAGTCTGTAAATACCTTCCAAACTTCTGGAGTAACTTTAAATTGCAAATAATCTGGAGTATCTAATGCCATTTTACTATATGAATAATCGTCTTGATGTATAAAATTAGCTATTCTATGTGCAGTATTTGCTGAAACAGGAGCTGATGCGTCAATTATCATTGAGTCAACTACTCCTTCTCCATATTCATGGTCTACTACAACATAATTATTATTTATTAGCCATTCCTTTTGTTCACTTGAAATATTATTAGCCATAACATATTGAACAGCATTGCCATTTTTAAATCTTCCATCTCCTACTTTTGTAAATTTATTGTTAGTTCCTATTACATTTTCTATTGCAAGTGCTCTATTATCATTCATTTGTATTCACCTCTTTTTTATTTTAATTTAATATTAACAATACAAATTTTATTTGTCAAGTATTAGTTTTTAAATATTCATTATTTCTTCTTCTATATTTAATAATCTATTATATTTTGCTACTCTATCTGTTCTACAAGGTGCTCCTGTTTTTATTTGCATTGCATTTACTGCTACTGCTAAATCTGCTATAAAAGTATCTTCAGTTTCACCCGAACGATGAGAAATTACTGTTTTATAATTATTCTTTTTAGCTAATCTTATTGTTTCTAATGTTTCAGTTAGTGTGCCTATTTGATTTGGCTTTATTAATATGGCATTTGCCACTTCTTCTTTTATTCCTTTTGCTAGTTTTTCTGGTTTTGTTACAAATAAGTCGTCTCCAACTAACTG
>CALXZS010000086.1 GCA_944393305.1 uncultured Clostridia bacterium
AAAATATTTTAAAAGCATATGAAAGTGATTTTTTTTTTTTTTTTAGTAATAGTGAAGCAAATAAAATTTCTTTAATTTGGAACAATATTCCTTCACAGCTAGCGAAAGAAAATAAAAAATTTCTATACCAAACAATTAAAGAAGGTGCAAGAGCAAGAGAATATGAATCTGCTTTAAATTGGTTAAATGATGCTAATTTAATATATAAAGTATATAATTTAAAGAAAACAAATTTTCCATTAAAAGCATATAATGATTTAAGTGCGTTTAAAATTTACATTAATGATGTAGGTTTACTTAGAAGAATGGCTAATTTGGATAGTAGAATAGTTGTGGAGGGAGATAGACTATTTGAAGAATTTAAGGGAGCATTTACTGAAAATTTTGTATTGAATATGTTATGTTCTACTTTGGATATTGTTCCAAATTACTATACTTTTGATAGACATGAAATTGATTTCATGATTCAGTATAAAAATATGGCTATTCCTATTGAAGTAAAAGCAAGTAAGACAACTAATAATATTAGTTTAACGAGATATAATGAGAAAAATAATAATGAAATATCTATAAGATTTTCAATGAATAATTTAGTTAGAGATGGCAAAATAATAAATATACCACTATTTTTAATAGAATTTATGAAGAAATTTATATAATAGTTTGTGTGAAATTTATGTGAGCAGAATAAAAAGTGCTTACATTCACTTGACAACACATCTTTATAATAAATAAAAAATTAAAGTTATTGACAAAAGAAAGTTAAACATATAAAATAATGATAAATATTTGAGAAAAATCAAAAGAAAATGAAAGGAAGCTACATATGAAAAACGCTAAAACCCTTGGGGCTGTATATATATATATATATATATCATAAGGTTTAATAAAATAAATTTATGTGAACATAGAGAAACTATGTATTTTAAACGAATGCAAAATTTGTTTAAAGTATATGGTTTCTTTTTGTTGTAAATGAATATAAATGATAAAAAAGGAAAAAATAAAGATGTAAGTATTAAAGAATAAAGCAACCAAAAATAATTGCAAATTAAACCATAATATGATATAAATAAAAGGAAAGGAGACAAAAGAAATGGATAAAAGAAAAACAAAAGTAAAAGAATTTAAAAAGTATGAAATAAGTAAAAATATTAAAAAAATAAAAAATGGAGTGAAGCGGAATAACGCTGATAGCATTAGTAGTCACAATTGTAGTTTTGTTAATACTTTCAGCAGTAGCAATAGGGCTCAGTATAGGAGATAATGGAATAATGACAAGTGCACAAAATGCAACAGATAGGTGGGAACAAGGGTCAGCGAATGAACAAGAATCTTTAAAAGAAATAGCAAATTTCATAAAAAATAATAGCACAGATGATACAGAAGAAAATGAAGGGACAAGTAGAGAGGGACTAAAAGTAGGACAATATGTAGAATATGTGCCAGACACATATATAAATCCTAAAGATAGCAGTTCAAATTATACATTAACAACAGATATAAGTGGGTACACAAGTGAACAGCAAATAGCACAATTAAAAGACCTAAAATGGAGAATAATGAGTATAAATGCAGATGGAACAGTAGAAATAGTAAGTGATAATACTTATGACTCAGGAACAAGAATATATTTAAGAGGAGCAACTGGATATAATAATGGAGTATATATATTAAATGATATAGCCGAAAAACAATATAGTAATAAAAATTTAAATGCAGTGGCAAGAAGTATGACAATAGAAGATATAGAGAAAAAAATGAATGAAAAAGGAATATCAGAAAGGGATGGATATACAAGTAGTAGTGGAACACAATATGGACATCAAACAAAATATACAGTAGATAATAGTTATTACCCCAAAATATATGCAGAAGAAAATGGTTCAGGAATAAATACAGAAGAAGTAAAAGAAGACGGAATAGGAGTAAGTGAAGAAGGAAGTGAAAATTTTCCAGTACCATCAACAGAAACGCCAGCATATGAACAAGCAAATGAAAGCGGATTAACAGTAACACAAAACCATTATGAGATGTACAAATCAGAAATGTCAGAATACTTTAATGAAGAAAATCAAGACTTTTACGAACTTATGTTTGACACGTACGGCCATTACTGGCTTGCGTCCCGCTATTCTCATTGCCCCTCTCCTTATGCGTACTTCGGGCTTCGCTATGTCAACTCAAGAATCTTAGGCGGTAACTATCTGTTCTGCTCTTACTGTAGTGCGGACATCAGCTATAACGGTTTGCGTGCCGTAGTTTCTCTAGGGTCTGAGGTTAAATTCAAAGAAGGAGATGGAAGTGAAGAGCATCCATATAAACTGTCAATATAAGTAAAAATACACTCTTAAAAGTTCAGAAAAAATGAACAATAAGAGTGTTTATTTTATTTGTAGAAAAAAGCATTGAAAAAAATCCCCAAATAGTATATTATTAAATTACAAAAGAAATAGGAGGTAAATATGAGTAAAGAAGAAATAAAAGAACTTCCAAAGATGAGTAATTATAGAGAAATTTTAGACTATGCGTCAAAAAGCTATTCAAATAATATTGCATATAAATACAAAGAAAATATTGAAGAAAAACCAGCAAAATATGTTGAAAAAAAGTATAGCCAGGTTGTTAAAGATGTAAAAGCATTAGCCACAGCATTATTAGACCTAGGATTTAAAGGTAAAAGAATAGCTTTAATAGGAGAAAATAGATACGAATGGGTTATAAGCTATTTAGCAGTAACTTGTGGAGGAATGGTTATAGCACCATTAGATAAAGCACTTCCAGATAAAGAAATAACATCTCTGCTAAAAAGAAGTGAGGTTGACGCTGTAATATATGAAGAAAAACACGAAGAATTATTTAAAAAGTTAAAAGAAGATAAAGATATAAACCTAAATACTCTTATATGTATTAATAAAAAAGAAGAAGAAAAAGAAATAATTAATTTTCAACAGCTTTTAGAAAAAGGCAGAAAATTAATAAAAGAAAAAAGTAAGTTATATGATGAAGTAAAAGTAGATAGTGATGGAATGTCAATAATGTTATTTACATCTGGAACTACTGATTCTGCAAAAATAGTAATGCTTTCACAAAATAATGTTTGTTCAAATATGTATGCATATCAAACACATTTTAGAATAAGAGAAGATGATACATTACTTTCATTTTTACCAATACATCATACATTTGAATGTAGTATAACAATATTATATGGATTTTATAGTGGAGCAACAGTAGCATTTTGTGATGGACTAAGATACATACAAGCAAATTTAAAAGAATATGAAGTATCAATATTTGTAGCAGTTCCATTAGTATTAGAAACAATGTATAAAAAAATAACTAAAGCAATTGCAGACCAAGGAAAAACAAAATTAATAAATACAATGACTAAAATATCAAATACACTTCTAAAAGCACATATAGATATTAGAAAAATAGTGTTTAAACAAATAATAGATAATTTTGGCGGAAAATTAAGAATGGTACTATATGGAGCAGCATCTCTAGATAAAGATACAATAATCGGACTAAACAATTTTGGTATTAATTCAATACAAGGGTATGGACTAACAGAAACCTCACCTGTACTTACAGCAGAAGCGGAAAATAGACATAAACCAGGTTCGATAGGTTATCCACTAGATAATGTTGAAATAAAAATAGACAACCCAGATAAAGAAGGGGTAGGAGAAATTTTAGCAAAAGGTCCAAATATAATGCTAGGATATTACAAAAATGAAAAAAAGACAAAAGAAGCTTTTAAAGATGGATGGCTCAGAACAGGAGACTATGGATATATAGATGATGATGGATTTATATTTATGACAGGAAGAAAAAATGATATTATAGTCCTTAGAAATGGAAAAAATGTATATCCACAGGAATTAGAATTCTTAATTTCAAAACTTCCATATGTTGCTGAATGTATGGTATTTTCAAGAGAAGCAAGTAAAACAGATACAATGCTTGTTGCTAAAATTGTATATAATAAAGAAGTGATGGAAAAAGATTACCCAGATAAAAAAGTAGAAGAATATGAAAAGATAATATGGAAAGATGTTAAAGAAATAAATAAGACACTTCCAACATTTAAACATATAAAAAAAGTAATAGTTACAGATAAGCCAATGATAAAAACAACAACTCAAAAAGTAAAAAGAAACGAGGAAATCAAAAGAACGGAAAAAGAATTATCAGCAAAATAATATGTGGCTGTTTTTGGGGACACCTCCCAAAAACAGCCTAAAACATTCTGGATCTTTTACACTATTTTACAAAAAATTTATTTGACAAAATATATGATTATGAGGTATAATAAGTATAGAAAATGAGAACCACAGAGTGGTTGCCTAATAAAACGTTAAAATAAACCATTTCACTCGGCAAAGCAGAATGGTTTATTTTTTTATTTGCACAAAATTACTACTAACGCAATAATCAAGGCAATAGCTATGATAGTAACTCCTACTAATCCAAAGAATAGTAGATATATTATTTGTAATAATAAAGTTTCCATAGCACCACCTCGCTTTCTCACAGATGAACTGTGTAATATGTAAGGTGGCAACACACTCTGCTTATCTCATTTTCTATGCTATCAACTATATAATATTTACTATAAAAAATCAAGCGAACATTCAAATATTTTATAAAAACTGTAAATATTATTAGGTGTAATATATAGAAGGTCAAAATAGAATCACAGAACAACAGTATCAAGCTATGGAAACTAGAATTGAAATGTTTACTGCATCATCTCCTCAAGCAAAATGAAGAATTATGTTGTTGGTGCACTTGGAGGGACTCGAACCCCAATAAATTTCTTTAACTACTAGACTATTTGGATAAAGAATTCTCTGAAAATACAAATGATAAAAGTTCAAAATATTATCAATAAAATGTAGTAAAAATTTAACTTTAATGATATAATAAGAATAGATGAAAGCGAGGAAGTATATGAATAATATAGATTTAATGAATTACTGGATTAAGAGTTCTGATAAAGATTATGATGTTATGCTTGATTTAAAAGAGAAAAATAGAAATACATATTGTCTATTTTTTGGACAATTACTTATAGAAAAACTGTTAAAAGCATATTATGCTAAAATAAATAAGAATGCTCCTTATGCACCTAAAACACATGAATTAGCTTATTTGGTAAATAAAATGAATTTGGAAATAACAGAAAAACAAGAAGATTTATTAGAAACTATTTCTGATTTTAATATGGAAGCAAGATATGGAGATTATAAATATACATTTGAATTAAAATGTACTGATGAATATACAGATTTATGGATAGAAAATATAAAGGAGTTGAGAGAATGGTTGAAAGAGTTATTGATAGAGAAATAATGGATATTGTAAATAAGTATGTACAAGTTATTTTAGCCAATTATAAAGTAAAAGCTATTATTTTATTTGGCTCATATGCAAAAGGTACAAATCATGAAGATAGCGATATAGATATTGCTATTATTACTGATGATATAAAATGCAATGATGTTTTTGATGAGCAATTAAATTTAAAAAAATTAAGAAGAAATATTGATTATCGTATAGAGCCACACTTAATTGAAGTAGCAGATTTCGATAATGTAGAAACACCTTTGGTGGAAGAAGTGATTAACACTGGAATAAAAGTAGCGTAAATATAAATATCAGAAAAATTTAGAAAAAAGTATTTCTAAGAGCTGTTTTTGGGAGGTGTCCCCAAAAACAGCTCAAAACATTCTGGTGCGCTTGGAGGGACTCGAACCCCCGATCTGCAAGTTCGTAGCCTGCCATTCTATCCAGCTAAACTACAAGCGC
>CALXZS010000087.1 GCA_944393305.1 uncultured Clostridia bacterium
TTCTACCAATAAAGCATTAGACATTTTTACTTAAAATTCAAAAGCAAAAACGGGACATTTTCACTTAAAATTCACATGATTTTGATATTTTTAATTTAACTTATTGAAATTTCTGTCGCTGTCACACAAATTATTTAAAATTTCATAGTCTTCCCCAATTATCTTTCTTCCTCTTTATCTTCTTTTGTATCTTTACGGTAATATCCTAAAACTCTCCCCTTAGGATCAATTTTTCCTCTTGCAATATCATTGATAACTTCTATTGTAAGTCCATATCTACTTTTTAATTCTTCTTCATATCTTTCAGTGTTATCACTCATTTTTTTACTCCTTTGCAAGCTGTTTTTGGGAGGTGTCCCCAAAAACAGCTCAAAAACATTTAAGCTGTTTCTCTTTTCCAATAAAATAAGTACTGTTGGGCTAAGCCCTGCATATTTCCAAATTTACTATCAGCTAATTTTTGTATTTCCTTTTTGGTAACTTTTGTTTCATCCTCTTTTTTTATATATAACTCATTCATTACTCTTCTAACCCACACATCTATTGGAAATACATCAAATCTTTTTAGTGTAGAGAATAACAAAATACAATCTGCTACTTTTGGACCTACTCCAGAAAGTTTTAATAATTCTTCTCTTGCTTCATGTGTATTCAAATTTTTTAAATTTTCTAAATCTATTTCTTTGTTTATGATTTTATGTGTTGTTTCATATAATCTGACATCTCTAAATCCTAAACCTAAATTTCTAAAATCTTGTACGCTTACTTTAGATAGCTCCTCTGGAGTTGGAAAAGTATAATATTCTTTTCCATTCCATAATATCTTTTTTCCATATGCTTTAGATAATCTTTCAATTATACCTTTTATTCTAGGAATATTATTATTGGCTGAAATAATAAATGAAATTATTGTTTCCCATAAGTCTTGATTTAATATTCTTATTCCTTTACCATATTCAACACTTGTTTTTAAATTATCATCTATTTGGGCTAATTTATTTCTTATTTCTGTATAATCTCTATCTAAGTCAAAATAGTCTCTACATATTTTTTCTATATCTCCATCACATATTCCTTCAAATGTAACTGTTTTTCCTTTTTTGCTAACATTTAATACATTGCCTTTAAATACTCCTGTATAACTTCCATCATTTTCTTTATTCCATCTAAAGCATTGACCACAATCAAATATATCTGCTAATTCAAAAATATCTAAATCTACTGTATATGTCATAATTTTACCTCTTAATATGTTTCTACTACATTTATTTCAAATTTTCCTAATTTCATATTTTCATCTGGTTTTACTGCAATATCTACATCATACATTTCTTTTAATTTATTAACATTTTCTTTTTTATGACCTATAACATTATTAACACTTTCAGGATTTACTGTTATTTCTACTTCTTTTACTTTCATATTTATTTTCTTTATTTTTTCTGCTATACTATCATACCACATACTATCTTCAACTAATTGTCTAAATGCTGGATGATATGGTCCTGCTAGAACTTCGCTACCATCTTTACCTGGATCTGTTATTTCATTTGTATTTTGAAGCCCTACTCTAATAACATCTATTTTTTTCTTTCTGAACATGTATATAATTTCTTTACATCTTTCCACTGCTTGCTCAATAGTTAGTGGAACATATTCGCCATTTTTATATTCTTCTGCAAGTTCTGTGCCTTTGATTACTAAAACTGGATATATTCTTACCATTTTTGGTTTTAATTTTATTAAATCTTTAGCAGTATTTATTTCATCAAGTTCTGTACTTTCTGGCATTCCTACCATCATTTGATGTCCTAATCTAAAACCATACATTCTAATTAATTTTGAAGCTTTTATTACATCTTCAAAAGTATGTCCTCTTTTACTTTTTGAAAGTATATAATTATTTGAAGATTGAACACCTAATTCAATAGTTTTTACATGATATTTTTTAAGCATTTTTAGTATCTCTTTATTAATGTAATCTGGTCTTGTAGATATTCTTATACTATTTACTTTTTTGGCTTTTATATATTCATAAGCCGCTTCTAGCAATTCTTTTTGAATTTCTACATCTATTCCAGTAAAACTTCCACCGAAAAAGGCAACTTCTACATATTTACTGCTATCTTTAAAGTTTTTTAAGTAATATTCAATTGTCTTCTTTACATCATCAGCAGTTACATTCGTTTGTTTTCCTGTTATTTTTTCTTGACTACAAAAAGTGCATTCCATTGGACATCCTAAGTTTGGTACAAAAATTGGTATAATATATTCCTTCTTCATACTCTACTCCTCTAATGCTATTTTTGCCGCCTGCATTTCAGCCATTTTCTTACTTTTTCCTTTTCCTATTGCTAATAATTTTCCATCACATTTTACTTCTGCTGTAAATATTTTGTCATGATCTGGACCTTCTTCTTTTATAATATTGTATTCTATATGAACATCTCCATTCTTTTGTAATTTTTCTTGAAGTACTGTTTTATAATCTTTCATGCCTATATGTTGTGAAGCATATTGTATTGCCTCTTTTAAATTTTCTATTATAAATTCTTCTGCTTTATCTAACCCACCATCAAAATATATTGCTGCAATTACTGCTTCTACACAATCTGCTAAAATTGCTACTTTTTTATTTCCTTCATTTGCTCTTTCACTTTTTCCTACTAATATATAATTATAAAATTCATGCTTATTTGCTACGTTTTTTAAACTATCTTCACAAACTACCTGTGCACGCAGTTTTGTCAAATCTCCTTCAGTTAAATTTGGATAATGATTATATAAATATTTACTTGATAGAAATTCTAATATACTATCTCCTAAAAATTCTAATTTTTCGTAGCTTTCGACATTATTTTCATTTGCATATGATGTATGAGTTAATGCAGTTTCCAAAAGCCCTTTATTTTTAAAATGATAATTAATACTTTTCTCTATTTTCTCTGTATTCATTTTATTCCTCTTACTATTTTTACTTTTGCTATTATACTACATTTTTACCCTATTTACAAGGTTTTTTAGCTTTCTAATTAGCTTTTTATACCATTTTTCTTCAACTTTAATAAGTTGTAAATTTTTGATTGGTTGATTTTCTTCCTCTTTTTCTTTTACTTCTTCTTTTTGTGAATTTTCTAAAACTTTCTCTACTTCATTTTTTTGTGCATTTTCTAAAACTTTCTCTACTTCTTCTTTTTGTGCTTTCTCTACATCTTTTTCTTTTTTATTTTCACTTTTTTCTAGTATTTTATGTTCTTTTTGAATAATGAAATTTCTTTCATCTTCTGTTGCCAGAAAATCTCTATATACTAATTTTAATAATTCTTTAGCTTCCATTGATATTGGCTGTGCAAATATTGCAAGACCCGGTATAAAGCTTGGTTTGAATTCTTTATCCATATTTATGTTTAAAAAATCTTTAAATTTTTGTGGTATTTTACTTGTTACTTCTTCTTCTGAGTTTTCTAATATACAATTAACCTCGGTCAAAGCCACTCTCATCCTTTGTTCCATGCTCATTTCCTCCTTTTTTTACTTGGTTATTTTCTGGAATTCTTTCCATTTCTCTATATAAATTTTGAAAATCTATCATTTTAAATCTTTTATCTTCTTCTTTAAATAAACCTTTATTTGCATTATATCTATCAAAATATACTTGTTTATATTCTTCTTCATCAAATAATAAATTAATTAAAAATTTTGCTTTATCATCTTTTGGCACATCTTTATTACTAATCATAGTGGCAAGCCACAATTTTCTTCTCTCATCACTTGAATATTCGTGCGAACTTTTTCTATCTAAATTACCTAACATTTCAGATACTTGTACTAATCTTCCAAATAATCTAATATTTTCTATCCATGTATCTGGATTTAATGTCCCATTAGGTACTCTAAATTCTATTGTGGGACTTTCATTTTCTATTCTGGTAAAATTTATTGAACGATCTCTATCCCCTTGATAATTTTGTAGAATATTCATAAAATCTTCTTTAGTTAAATCATTATCTATATCTAATCCTTTATCTTTTAAGCTTGCTGATATTGGCTTTGCATATATAAAATAAGCTGACCTTTCTTTTTCATTAGGTGCATTAGATATTTCATAAAATATTTTTTCACAATTACACCATAATTCAACCAATCTTTGATATGATTCTTTAGATGTTAGATAATCTGCTCCAATATGTATATGTCCTCCACAATTTACTGGTACTTGTAGTCCACCATTTTTTAAAATTGTATTAACTCCATATATTTCTTCAATATCTGAGGCACAATCAGTTAAAATTGGTGAACTTACCTCTAGCATTTCACTTTTTTCATTATTATCAGTAAATTCATTTTTAGCATCCCATCTTTTTGCTATTGTTGGAAATTGTGTAAATAAAAATGAATAATCACAATCTGCTTCTATTTCTATTCCAAATGTCATATTTTGAGGTAAACCTATACTTTCCCACTTTTTAGTATAATTACGTGGTAATATGCCTTTGTTTGAATCTATTATTGGTCTAAAAATATCTATACCTAATTTTTTACATTCTTCTTGTAATATTGAAAAATCTGCTCTTGTAGCTCTTTGCAATATATTTAATTTATATTTTCTATCTTCTAATAATTCCAACCCATGCAATTTTTCGTTATCATCTGCTAAAGTTGTTATTAGTTCATAAATATCTTTTTCGGTTAATTTTTCTTTATTTTCATTTAGCCAAGCTCTTTTCTTTGTATCTGAATTTAGTGTCTTTACTACTTCAATATCTATTTCTAACATATTTTCAAGTTTTAAATCATCACTTTTTAATGATTTCAAAACTTCTCTTTTTCCTTTTTTATTTAGTGACAGCATATATTTTAATTTTGTTTCATCAGATGATAAAGACGCAATAATTTCAGGTTCAAATTGTAACAAAAATTTTTCAATATATTTTACTTTTTGTTCATCTGATTCTAATGTTTTTATTAAACCTTTTGTTACAGTTAAATTATAAAATCCATTATCTATAATTTTAGATTTAAAAGAATCGTCATGTATTGTGCTTAGAATAGATAAATATGGTACTCCAAAATTAAAATGTTTTATAGCATTAAGTATTATTTTTTTCTTGATATCTTCTGATTTTATAGATAAAGCAATGTCTTCTCCAACATAAATTCCTTGTTCTTCATATTTATTTAATTTTACATTGTCATCTTCTATATAACATATAAATTCACCTTCAAGGCTATCATAAAACTCATTTAATTCATTTGAATTTTTTAGTTTTCTTTCTGCACCTTTTACTATTTGCTCAATTATATAATCTACTGAATTTCCTTCTGGTCCTACTACATAGCCTCTTTCATATTCCGCCAAGTGAGGAATATTCACTTCATCACATAATTCATTAAATAAATTAATCGCCTTATTTGGATTAATTTCACTATATGCTTTTATAATAAGCTCTGAAATTTCTTTTCCTCCCATGCAAAATACCTCCATTTATATCTTAATATATATTTGATAGTTTTTCAATAAAATTTTGTTTACAATTTTGTAACACATTTTATTGTATAGGAAAAACTTTCTTTTTTATATATAATAAAAAAGAAAGGGGTTAACCCTTTCAATTTTTACGCGTAAAAAATATATATTTATTAAGCTACATGATCTTTTATATAATCAACAACGTCTCCAACAGTTACAACTTTTTCTGCATCGCTATCTGGAATTTCCATATCAAATTCCTCTTCTAATGCCATTATAAGTTCAACTATGTCTAAAGAGTCTGCTCCTAA
>CALXZS010000088.1 GCA_944393305.1 uncultured Clostridia bacterium
GCACCAAACAATAAAACCTATGTAAGTATTGAAATATCAATATCTTACATAGGTTTATTTTGTAATAATAATGCAGTAGTAATGCATTAGGAAAAAATTATAAGCAGTATTGAAATTTACCAAAAATTTTGATATAATACTGATATGCGAGAGCATTTTATTATAGATTTACTTTTTGTCCTGCTAATTAGTGAAAGGAATACCTTTATACTATTTAGCTTTATATAACTATTAGGAAAGAAGGGTAATTTTGGAGAAAAGTAATAAAGTTATTATGGCTTTGGAAATAATCTTTTTGATATTTTCGGTCATAGCATTTTTTAGTGCTCACATTGTGCAGATAATGTTGGCGTTTGGGGCTATTATTATTAACGCCATTACTATTACGTATTATGTGTGGAACCAGAAAGAGGAAAATGCAAAAAATAACAAAAAGTTTGTCATTGCAAGTTTCTTTGTCTTTTTGATTCCGTTTGGTGAAATACTGATGGCGGTGTGAGTACTAACCTTAATACTGGGGTGCAGTCACATGTATGTGGTTGCACCTTTTCCATGATAAGGCAATGTTTACTCTTGAAAGATATGAGCTTGATACTGTCGTGGTAAAAAGACAAAAGTTTTGCCATAATAGTAAGTGCCTTTTGAAAAATAAATAATAGAAAAGTCTTTATTTTTTAACGAAATAATGTTATAATCAAGCAAAAATAAAAAATGGAAATAAATGGAGGTATTTATGAATTACGAAAAACTAGATAGCATTATACAAAGTTATAAAGATGAGTTTCAAGAATATAGAAAAGGTGAACTATATAAGTGGAAAGCAATAAAAACATTTCAAGACAATTGGAATATAGAAGCAGAAAATTTTGAAGAGATGATAAAAGCTTCATTAAAAGGTGCAGGAAATTTACTTACTGCACGTAACTTTTTTCCAGGATTAATGATAATGAGATTTGCAGAGCGTGAGCCAGAAGCAACAAGAGAAATGTTTAGAGTTTTATTTGATGAAAATAAAAATTTAAATCAAAGGTATGATTATTTTATTAATAAATCAAATGAGATACTGTTTAAATATTGGGAAAAAGAAAAACATCATCATTACCAAGACGCACATTCAGTAAGTACATATCTAACTTTCATGTATCCTGAAAAATATTATATATATAAAGCAAATGCAGATAAAGAAATTGCCCGTTTTCTAGACGTAGATATTAATAAAACAAACAAAAATGGTAAATTAAAGGCATTTTTTGATTTTGCAGATGATGTGTTAGAATATATAGAAAAAGATAAAGAATTATTGAGTTTAAGTAAAAGTAGTTTAGATGAAGAGGCATACCAAGACGAGAAATTTCATATGCTAACATGTGATTTGCTGTTTTTTGGAGGAGTAAAGCTTCTTCGTGAAAAGAAAGAAAAACATGTGGCAAATAAAAAGATTAATGTTAAAATAACACATGATGAGATAGATGATAAATATACAGATAATGACTTTTTAAATGATATATATGTAGAAGAAAAAAGTTATAGAACATTATGTCATCTTCTAGATAGAAAGAAAAATGTTATTTTAAATGGACCTCCAGGAGTAGGAAAAAGCTATATGGCAAAAAGATTAGCCTATTCTTTAATAGGCAAAAAAGATGGTAATAGGGTAAAATATATTCAATTTCATCAAAGTTACAGTTATGAGGATTTTTTGGAGGGATGGAGACCAAATGGTACATCATATAAACTTGAAAAAGGTATTTTTTATGTATTTTGTAAAGAAGCTGAAAAGTATCCAGATAAAAAATATTATTTAATAATAGATGAAATAAATAGAGGAAATCTAAGTAAAATCTTTGGAGAAATATTAACACTTATAGAACATGACAAAAGAGAGGAAAAAATGGATTTGATGTATTCAAAAGAAAGATTTTCTGTACCGAAAAATGTGTATATAATAGCTACAATGAATACGGCAGATAGAAGTTTAGTAAATATGGATTATGCTTTTAAAAGAAGATTTGAAAAGTTTCCAGTTAGACCAGCTTTTGAAAATGAAAAATTTAAAGAATATCAAGCTAAAATAAACAATAAAATGTTTGATAAACTTATTAATTTAATAAAACAATTAAATAATGATATCGAAAAAGACCCTACACTTGGGCAAGGATTTGAAATTGGACACAGCTATTTTTGCAATTTTGATAAAATATCAGATGAAGATATTGAAGAAATTATAGAATTTGAAATATTACCTTTAATTGAAGATTATTGGTTTGACGATGTGGACAAATATAACAATTGGGCGAATAGATTGAAAGGAATAATGAATGATAAAAATTAAAAATATATATTGGATGCTTTCGTACGCATTTCATAATTTAAATACAAAAACATTTAAAAAACTAGAAACAGAAGAGTTTGAAAACATATATGAATTATTTGCTGAAATATTAATAAAAGGCGTAAATAAGCAATTAAAAAGAAATATAAATAGAGAATATAAGCTTAAAATAGAAGAATTAAGCAATTTGAAAGGAAAAATATTAATATCTGATTCAATAAAAAGTAATACAATGATAAGACATAAAATGACTTGCGAATATGATGAATTTTCAGTAAACTCATATATGAATCAAATAGTAAAAATAACTTTAATCCAATTATTAAAATCTGAAAAATTGGATAAAACGTATATGATTAGAATAAAAAGAATTTTAGATTGTCTAAATGAGGTTGAAGTAATTAATTATTTGCTAATAGATTGGAAAAATATCAGATACGATAGAAATAATGTAACATATAAAATGATAATAAATGTTTGTTATTTAGTTTTAAATGGTTTGATTTTAACACAGGAAGACGGAAAAAAAGAATTTATGACATTTGTAGATGACCAAAAAATGGCTAAATTATTTGAAAACTTTGTAAAAGAATATTATAGAAAGCATTTTCCAGAACTAGAAGCAGTATCTGCACATATTGATTGGAATACAAATGATGATTTTATTTTGCTTCCAGACATGAAAACAGACGTTACTTTAAAATATAAAGATAGAGTATTAATTATTGATACGAAATATTATAGCAATAGTTTACAAAAAAATAAATTATTTGATACACAAAAAATCCGCAATAATAATATGTATCAAATTTTTACATATGTCAAAAATTTTGATAAGGATAAAACAGGAAAAGTAGAAGGAATGATTTTATATGCAAAAACAAATGAAACAATTGCACCTAATCAAGTAAATAATATTGGAGGTAATAAATTCACAATTACTACATTGGATTTAAACGATGATTTTGAAAATATAATGAATAAGCTAGATAGTGTTGCATATGGCTTTACAAATGGAGAATTGAAGAAAACTATGTAAATAGAAAAATTACTAGATAAGGAGTAAAAATGCCTAAAATTATTATTTTACGAGGTAATTCTGGTAGTGGTAAAACTACAATAGCAAAAGAATTACAAAAAAATCTAGAAAGAAAAACAATGTTAATTTCACAAGATACGGTTAGAAGGGAAATGCTTAATGTAAAAGGAGATAAACAGAAAATTGTAAAAGAATTACTATTAAATCTTATTTTGTTTGGAAAAAATAATTGTGATATAGTTATTTTGGAAGGTATTTTAAATTCAAAAAAATATATAAAATTATTTAAAAGAATAAAAGAAGAATTTAAAGATAATATATTTGCTTATTATTTCGATATTCCATTTGAAGAAACTTTAAATAGACATAGTAAAAGAGCGTGTGCAAAAGAGTTTGGAAAAGAAAAAATGAAAGAATGGTGGCTAGAAAAGGATTTTATGAAAATTATTCCAGAAAAGTTATTAGGAAAAGAGTTGACAATAGAAGAAATAGTAAGTTCAATAATAAACGATATAAAAAATAGTGTGGAGGAAAAATGAATATTATAGAAAAGACAGTAAAACATACAATATTAGTAACAAAACATAGGTGGAATGTGTTTAAATTAGCTGTTAGAGCTGGCATTCCATTCAGAGGTTTAGTGCATGATTTATCTAAATTTTCTCCTACCGAATTTTGTGAAAGTGTAAAATATTATACTGGAAAAGGAAGTCCAATAAATGAATGTAAAAAAGACAAAGGTTATTCTTTAGCTTGGTTACATCATAAAGGTAGAAATAAACATCATTTAGAATATTGGGAAGATTGCGCAAATGGTACAAGAACAGGGGCATATTTACCATATAAATATATGGTAGAACTTATTTGCGATAGAATAGCAGCTGGAAAGGTATATAACGGAGATAAGTGGAATACAAGTGAGCCACTTAAATATTGGCTTAAAGTAGATAAAATAAAACCAACTGTTGTGCATCCTGCAACAGTTAAGTTTATTGAGACAGTTTTTAAAAACCTAGAAGAAAAAGGGATAGAAGAAACAATCAATCCTAAATACTTAAAAAAAGTATATAATGATATTAAAAATGAATTTAATCTTTAAATTTCTGATTTGGGACGGTCCTTTTTTAAAAAATTTACACATCTATATTAATTATTAAAATTGTATATTAAAGAGTTTGTAGTTCCGCGTAAGCGTTCAAACGAGCTTGAAGGATTTCAAGCGAAGTGCGTTTGGAGCTGTAAAATTTGAAGAATTTTAGCAGCGACCGCAAGGAACAAGAAATCTTTAATATACAATTTGATAAAGTAAAGTTGGATGTAAATTTTAACAAAAAAGGACCGTCCCAAATCGAAAAAAATGAAAAAGACTTGAATAATTAATTACATATGTGATATTATTTATATAAAATTAAAAAGGTAGGAAATAAATATGAAAAACGAAAGAGGAATAACTTTAATTTCATTAGCAATAACAATAGTGGTAATGTTTATTTTAGCGGGAGTTGCTGTATATGAAGCTGTTATAAATGATGGCGGTGTTGTGAATGAAGTAAGAGAAGAAACTTCAAAACAACAAGAAATGATCCAAGAAGAAAAAGATAAAATGAACACTGTTTTAAAAGAACAAGAAGAAGACTGGGGAATATCATAAAATGTATAAGTTTTTTGTAGAAGATAACCAAATTGTAGAAAATAAAATTAAAATAATAGGAAATGACTGGAAACATATTTCAAATGTACTAAGAATGAAAATAGGGGAAGAAATATTAGTAACAAATAAAAAAACATCAGAAACATACAAATGCAGTATAAAGAATATAAATAAAGATGAAGTAGAATGTGTAATTATTGAAGAAAAAATAGAAAGTACGGAATTATCTGTAAAAGTTGACCTATATCAAGGTATACCGAAATCAGATAAAATGGAAGCTATAATTCAAAAATCTGTTGAATTAGGAGTAAATACAATTTTTTCAGTCAATATGAAAAATTGTATTGCAAAAATTAAAGATGAAAATAAAAAGCAAGAAAGATGGCAAAAAATATCTGAATCTGCGGCAAAACAATCAAAAAGAAATATAATTCCTAGCATTGAAAAATCAGTAAATATAGATTTTATATGTAATAATATAAAAAATTATGATTTAGTTATAATTGCATATGAAAATGAAGAAAATATAACTATAAAAGACATATTAAAAGAAAATAAAATAGAAAAGATAGCAATTGTTGTTGGACCAGAAGGTGGTCTTACCGAAAAAGAAGTAGATAAATTAATAAATTCTGGAGCAAAAGTAGCAACTCTTGGCAAAAGAATATTAAGGACTGAAACAGCACCAATTACTATGCTTAGTATGATTATGTATGAATATGATTTATAGGAGGCAA
>CALXZS010000089.1 GCA_944393305.1 uncultured Clostridia bacterium
AAGTCTAATACTGCTTGTTTTTGTGCTTCTGACATATATCCTTCTTCTAATGTTCCTGCTAAAATTTTATTTTTTATTTTTAGCATATCTCCGGTCATATGACCAACTTCACCAGTCGCTTCATCAATTATCGTATATTGTGACTCATTCATTTGACTTCTTCTTTTCAAAGTATTTGAGCCTACTAACCCAATTGTAATTACTGCTACTGCTAAAATAACAAAACCTATAATTGCAATTTTATTTTTGCTAAATAAAACTTCTATTGCTATAAAAACTGCTACTGCTAAGAAAAATCCTATAAGTCCTGTTCTTGTTCCTATTAATGCTACTAAATATATTCCTGTTAATAGTAAAATAATAATTGCTGGTATTCTATATTTTTTCTCTTTTATAAGTGGCAAAATTAAGAATGTAGAAATACATAATATTGCTCCTAGACTATTGCCGGATTCTATCCATCCTTTATATCCTATTTGTTCATATGGGTATGTATATGATGATGTTCCGGTTAAAATAGCAATATATATTGATACAATATATATGCCACACATTATTAAAATAGCTAATTTTAATTTTTTAAGTTTAATTTCTTTTTTAGTACTTTCAACTTTTTTATTTCTCCATTCTCTTTTTGTAAAAGAATAGAAAAATACAATTAAATTTATTATTAGGAATGAATAATTTATAACATATTGTGCTTCATCAGTTACTCCTCCATAAGAACAACCTGTTATGAATTTTTGCATAACGAATAAATGAATAACTCCATATATAATATAAATTGCAGTTATTCCTAATAGTGCAAGTTTGTGTTTTTTATTTGCTTTTATAAAAATATATATTGCCAAAATTGTTGGTATAATTGGTCTTAAAAATGTTGATATAGAAATACTTGTATTAAAGTGATTTCTAAATAAAAAACTTGTTATATCTAAAATTGGACATATAATTATATAAAAGCATAGTATATCTTCTAGTCTAATATTTTTTATTTTTTCTTTCATTTTAATTATTCCATTCTTTTTATTATAAAATTTACTGCTACATTATAATATACAATTAAGATATCTTTTCTATGAGAATATATATGCTTTCTTATTTCACGGCACAGGGACGTGCCGCACAGCTCACTCGCTTTAAGCTCGCTCCCTTGAAATAGAAAGTATATATATTCTCAAATAATTACTAAATTTTTTTATATATTAAAACATACCCCAAGAATTTTCGTATATATTTTGTAAGTTACATTGTTCATTGTTTTCATATATATTCCATTTACTGAATTGTTTTGCTTTAATATTTTATTTTCCTTCCAATTCGGAAATTTTTTATTTAAATTTTGCCATGTTTCTTTTACAAGTAATTCTCTTGTAAGTTTATCTTTTACTTTTAACATTCTTTTTAGTGAACTACAAAGCAATAGTCTTGAATATGTGTATTCTATTTCTTCTTCATATTCTTTATAAATATTATTTTTTTTGTAATATTCTATAACATTATCTAAAACAGTGAATATTTGCCTTGTTCTACGGTCTTGTTTATTTACTATTGATGTTTCTCTTTGCACATAATATATAAGTGGTTCTTCTACAAAAGCGAATGTTTTTATATGTGGTAATAATTTATAGAAAAATTCTACATCTTCATAATATAGTCCCATTGGAAATTCTAATTTATTATTTATAATTATATCTCTTTTTATTAATTTATTCCATGCAACAACTCTAGCTTTTGCAAACATTTCTTTTTTATCTTTATATCTAAATCCAATATCTTCTTTTTGATGGTCTTTATATTTCCAATAAAAATCACATTCTACATAATCGCTATTTGTTTCTTTTGCTTTTTTATACATTTTTTCATACAAAGTTTTATCTGTATAATCATCTGAATCAAGAAATGCAATATATTCTCCTGTTGCATAAACCATTCCAAAATTTCTTGCACTAGATAGACCACCATTTTCTTTTGTAACATAAATTATATTTTTATATTTTTTCTTATATTCTTTTACTATTTTTTCTGAACCATCACTAGAGCCATCATTTACAATTATTATTTCTATATCTTTTAATGTTTGATTTACTAATGAATTTAAGCATTTTTCTAAATATTTTTCTACATTATATACTGGAACTATAATGCTTACACTTGGCACAAACTTCACCTTCTTTTTACTTAATATACCATTTTATATTTATAAATAACAATAATTTTTTTACTAATTGTTTTATATTTCTTATTTTAATATTTTTATATATTTTCCTTTTCTTTAATTCTTTAATATATTCATTTTTGGCTTGTCCTTTTAATTCTTTTACTTTTAATAGTATAGCATTTGTACAATATATTTTCACATTTTCTTTAGTTTTTTCACTTATATTATATAATTTTGTTTTTTCTAAAATATTGTCAAAATGATAAAGTACATCTTGAGATTTTTTTATAGTTTTTTGTTCATCATTATCCCTCATTATACTTCCATCAGTTTGAACATAGTTATAAACATAATCATTTGTAGAAACAACCTGCTTTGCTTTTAATAACATAAGTGGTATCATTCCAAAATCTTCGTGATATTTTCCTGTTTCAAAATATAAATTATTTTCTGTAATTAAGCTCTTTTTTATAATGTATGACCACAATGTATCTAAATAAATATCTTTAAAACATAATGTATTAAACGCTTCTTCTCCTGTAACTGTTTCAAAAGTTGGACCTTCTATTTTATTTTTTTCACCATTTGTTTCATTAATTATAGTTGCTTTTCTTTTTATTACATCTATACCATTTTTCATGTATTTATCTAAGTTTTCAAAATAATTATTATTTACATAGTCATCACTATCTACAAATATTATATACTCTCCTTTTGCTTTTTCTATTCCATAATTTCTTGAATCTGCAACGCCTGTATTTTTCTTTGAAAAGTATTTAATTTTGTCTGTTGCAAATAATTCTACTATTTTTTCAGTTTTATCTTTTGAACCATCATTTACAAGTATTATTTCATAATCGTTATATTCATTTTCTAATATTGAATTCAAACATCTTTCTATTGTTTTTTCAGCATTATATGCAGTTATGATGATACTAATCATTAATTATTTTCCTCACTTTTTCTGCTATTTCTTCATTATATTTTTCAGGGTCAAATTTTTCTGTTTTTATTCCTTTGTCTAAAAATTGTTTCATTCCTCTGTATACACCTTTTTCAGAATTTTCAACAACAATACCATATTTACCATTTATATCTTTTTTACTATCTGAAACATCAGTTGTTATTATTGGTAAATTTAAAATTTGTGCTTCTACAAAAACTACTGGATAACCTTCAAATTGTGAAGATAATAAAAAGCAATCACTTATTTTAAAATATGGATATGGGTTCTTTTTTGCTCCAAGCATTAGTATATTATCCAATTTCTTTTCTTTAATTATATTTTCATATTCTTTTGAAGCTGTACCTTTTCCAATTAATAAAACTCTAAATTTATAACCTTGTTTATTTAATTCCTCTGTTGCATCTAATATTCTAGATATTTTCTTTTGCTTTTCATCATGTCTACCTACATTAATAAATGTTGGAATATCCTTTTTAGTTTCTTTTATTTTTTCATTAGACAACTTTTGAATTCTCTCATAATTTATTAAATTATTACATACTATTGTGTTTTTCGTAAGCTCAGGAAATTGTGCTATAAAAATTTTTCTGTCTAAATCTGAAACAAATACTATTTTCCCAAACTCAGTTATTTTTAAATTATTAAAAAATTTTCTATATTGAGCTATGTTGTTATCATAAAAATTCATATAATTATTGTGTATCCAAATAGCATTGTTTTTACTAGCTGTTCTTGCGACAAATGAAGCTGGCATACTATATGTTGCATAGTCTGCTGAAAAGTCAAACTTATTTTTATACTTCATTTTAAATTTTGTTTGTTTTATAAAATTCACAAATTTTCTAACAAGCGTAAATTTTATAGTACTCGGTTCATATGTAATTACATTTATTTCTTTTGGCAAATCATTTAAGAAAACACCTTGTTTTTTTTCTAACACTAAAGTGATTTCATAGTCATTTTTTAAGTATTTTAGTAATGTAATTAATGCTGTTTCAATTCCTCCCACATCTAATGAATAAGCTGAAAAAAGGATTTTTTTCATTCATTTCCTCCTATAATTTCAATATTGTATCCTAAAAATAGTCCAGACTCTATAACTCCAGTAATAGCTTTTATATCTTTTTCTAAAGTTTGTGTAATATTTTCAAATTTAGCATCTAATATACCATTGTTATTTTCAGTAAAACCTCTATAAGTTATATCTTCTCCGCCTAATTTTTTTAATTCTTCTGATACATATTTCATAGCACTTGGAAATACTTCAATTGGAACTTTGCATTTTTCCCCTAACTTATTTACGAATTTTGTATGGTCAACTAAAATATATGTTATTGGTGAAGAAATAATATTTAATTTTTCTTTAAATAAAGCCTTTCCTCTTCCTTTAATAAGCCATAAATGTTTTAAATCCACTTCATCTGCTCCATCAAAAGCCCAATCAATATTATTTTCAATTAAATTGCCTATTTTTATTCCATATTCTTTACAAACATCTTCAATATCTTTTGAAGTAGGTATAGCAGTAATATTCAAATTATCTTTTTTAACTTTTTCTCCTATTTTTACTGTTGCAATATGTGATGTAGTTCCTGAGCCAAAACCAATTGTATCTCCATCTTTAACTTTATCTAAAATTCTATATGCTAATTCTTCTTTTTCTTTTTCCAACATGGGACGGTCCTTTCTCAAAAATTTTCTTATTTTTCTACATAAATATATCAAAAATTGCGATTAATTACAAGTTATTAGGGGGAATTAAATAAAAATAATTAAAACGGAAGTTACTGTTCACAGCTTTTATTTAATTTTCAGCTTTAATATATGTTCTTGAGCATTTCAAGTGAGCGTAGACGACGTAGGAGCGGAGCGTAACGTGCGAGCGCTGAGCAAAGCGAACTGCGAAGTGAAATGTGTAAGAATGTATATTAAAGCTGAAAACAATATTCGTATACATATTCTACTGCTGACCATCTTCCTTTCGTTCCATCTTCATAATTAACTTCATATCCCACTGTACTTATTGGAAGTCCCGTTTCTTTACTTATATATATACCTTCTGGACTATTTGTATATGGATTATTACAAAAATTGCACTAAAAATGTGTTTCTACATTTAAAGTGCAATTATAAAAAGATAGGGTAAGCAAAATTAATTAATCTATATTTTATAAAAATCTTTTTCCGCCTTTTTTATTTTTTGATTTTTTATTATCGTCTTCTTCATCTTTTTCATAAGTATCACAGACATCATCCCATTTAAGTTTTGCTGGTTTTACATTATCAGTAGTATTTAAGTTTTCGGTTATTTTATTATCTACATTTTTCTCCTCATTATCACTTGATGCATCTTTATCATCTTTTACTTCGATTTTTCTTGGGTATGGATCTTCTACCTCCTCAGTTTCTGATGGTTCATTTTTATCTTTATCTATTTCTACTGTACTATTATTGTCTGCTACATCTTCTCCTTCTTCATTATTAATGAAGTTGATTGGTTCTGCATCATTTTC
>CALXZS010000090.1 GCA_944393305.1 uncultured Clostridia bacterium
CCTACGATATATATATATATATATATACAGCCTCAAGGCTTTCAGCGTTTTTCATTTGTTTTTCTCCTATCTCTATCAATATATAATTTTTATTTATCTTTTTTACTAAAAATATTTTACACATACATTTTTTTATTGTCAAGTAGTTTTTTTATGAATTTTATAATATACAATTTTTGAAGGTTACTATTTATAGCCGTAATATTTTATGTTAAGCTGTTTTTGGGAGGTGTCCCCAAAAACATCCTAAATAAACTCCTCCCACACTATATTAGCTAAGTCCAACCCTTTTTTACTAAGCCTAATGTTATTCGTATCAATATTAATTAGCCCTTCTCTTAAAAGTCTGGTTAGTTCTTTATTATATACTTGAAGAGGACTAAGTTCAAATTTTCTTCTAAATTCAGTTATGCTTACTCCATTTATTTTTCTTAAACCTAATATCATATATTCATTCATTTTTGTTTGCTTATTTTGTTTTTCTTCAACAATAACATTTTTTATTTCTTTTTCATTTTCAATATTTTTTATATATTCTTCTATTGAATCTATATTTCTATATCTTATATTGTTTTCATATGAGCTTGCTGAAACACCAAAGCCAATATATTCTCTTTGATTCCAACAATCTACATTATGTTTTGACCTATATGGAATCTTGGCAAAGTTTGATATTTCATAATGCATATACCCGCTTTCTTCTAACTTTCTTTTTGCAAACCAATACATATATCTTTCTAATTCTTCATCTGGTAATGTTAAACTTCCATTTTGTATTTCTTTTTCAATTTCTGTTCCTTCCTCGACTATTAGTGAATATACTGAAATATGTGTTACATCCAAATTTATTAGTTTATTTAATGTATCTTCTACATCATATATAGTTTGGTTGGGAAGTCCTATCATTGTATCTACATTTATATTTTTAAAACCTACTGTTTTTGCTAAATTTATTGTTTGCAGAAATTGTTCATAATTATGTATTCTACCTATTAATTTAAGTAAATTATTATTTGAAGTTTGAAGACCTATACTTAGTCTATTTATACCAATATCTCTATATTTTTTTAATTTTTCTAAATTAACTGTCCCTGGATTTATCTCAATAGTCACTTCTATATTTTTATCTATTTCAAAATTTGTTTCGATTGTTTTTAATATATCCTCAATATATTTTTCATCTATAAATGAAGGAGTTCCTCCACCAATATAAATTGTTTTTGCAATTGGCAAGTTTGTGTAATCTCCATTAGAATTTAGTCTTACTCTATCTCCAACATTTTTTATTTCTTTTTGTACACATTTTATATATTTTTCTATATATTCTCCATTATTTGCAAATGAATTGAAATCACAATATTTACATTTTTGCTTACAAAAAGGAATATGCACATATATACCTATTTCTTTCACTTTTACTATATTTCCTTTCGTTTTCTTACAGTATAATATATTCTCAGCTTTTTCTTAATTCTTCTGCTAATTCTGATATTGCTTTTAGCCTATGATTGACTCCAGATTTTCCAATTGGCTTTTTTAGCATTTTGCCAAGTTCGGTGAGTGTTGCATCTGGATTTTTTATTCTTAAATCTGCAAGTTCTTTTTCTTTTTCTGATAAGTTATTAAATTTATTCTTTTTCTTTATTAATTTTATGTCCTCTATTTGTTTTACAGAAGTTTTAATAACTTTATTTAAATTAGCTGTTTCGCAATTTACTATTCTATTTACATTATTTCTAATATCTCTTAATACTCGTATATCTTCAAAATTTAAAACTGCTTTATTTGCGCCAATAAACGCTAAAAAGTTCGCAATATCTTCTCCATCTTTCATATATATTATATAATTTTTTTCTCGTTTTAATATTTTACAATTTATTCTTACTTTATCTATTAATTCTTTTATTTTTTTTGCATTTTCTTCACTTTGAAATACTATTTCTAAATGATATTTATTTTTAGGGTCGTTTACTGAACCTGCTCCCATAAAGCTACCTCTTACAATAGCTTTTATTTCTTCTTCATTTTCTATTTCAGTATCTACCTCTACTTTCTTTTTGGTAGTAATGCAAAATTTGTTTCCTTGCATTTCTATTTCAAAATCTTCTATTCCACTATTAGTAAGCAGTTTACTAAACCTATTAATATTATATTCGCTTTCTGTTACGAATTTATTTGAATCTGTTGTAAGCAAATAACCTTTTAGCTCACATTTTACTAATTTTTTATTTGACAAATTTTTTATTTCACTTAATTCTTCTTTTACTTTTTTTGAGAATGTTTCCATACTACCACCCTATTTAAACCTGCATAATCTTTTATTATTATACTATTTTCAAACATTTCATTTACTTCTTTACCTTGGTCATAACCAATTTCCATTAGTAAAGTTCCATTTTCATTTAAATATTTTTCTATTTTTTCTCTTATTGTTCTATAAAATTTTAATCCGTCCTGTCCTCCATCAAGTGCTATTTTAGGTTCATTTTGCACATCTTTTGCTAAAGTAGAAATTACATCTGTTTTTATATATGGAGGGTTTGTTACCACTATATCAAAGGTTTCAGTTATATTTTCAAACATATCTGATTCTATAAAATTTATATCAGCAGAAAGTTCTTTAGCATTTTTTTCTGCAATTTCTAAAGCTTCTCTACTTATATCGGATACATATACTATTGCACTTGGCACATATTTTTTTACACTAATTCCAATTGCTCCGCTTCCAGTACATAAATCTAATATTTTGCATTTTTGCATTTTTGAAGCATATTTTATAGCTTCTTCAACTAAAATTTCTGTGTCTGGTTGAGGAATTAATACTTTTTCATTTACGAAAAATGGTAACCCCATAAATTCTTGTTTGTTTGTTATATACTGTACTGGGATTCCTTTTTCTACTTTTTTTATCCAATCTAAATATTTTATTTCTTCCTCTTTTTTTAATTCTTCATTTTGATTTGCAACAATATATTGCATGTCTTTACCAAAAAGATATGTTATTAGGATTTTTGCATTTATATATCCAATTTTTTCTTTTGCTAAATTTGTTATTTCTTTTATTGTCATAAAATATTACCTACTCTACTCTTATAAATTTTACAATATTTGTATTTTCCATATTTTTTATAATTTTTCCATCGTAAATACTTTCATTTGTGAAACTATCTTCTAATGGAATGTCTATATATACAGTTGCTACAAATTTTTGATTATAATTATTTACTATTGTTACTCTGAAAGATAAATTACATTTTATACTATTTAAAGATATTCCACTCTTTTTTAATAAAGTTCCATCATATGTAAGTGGCTCTGAAATATCTGATATTGTTGTATCTTCTTTCATTTCAGAATTTACATATTCTAGTGTTATTGGATTTTGGCAATTACTATAAATTACAGGTGTAGTATAATCTGCGTCACCTGAATTCACTATATTAAATTCCATACTATCTTTTATTTCATTATCTTCATTTATATCTAATTTTGCAAAATCATTTACATTTTTATAATATAGTTTTGGAGTTCCTGTTTCTAAATCATTAAATTTCACATTATCTATTGTTAAGCTTTTTATTGTATTTTCGTATGTAACTCCTTTTTCATCTCTATTATTTATATACAAAGCTATATCTGTAAACTGAAATATATCTAAATCCCATATTGGTTTATTGGTTTCATTACTATTTGCGTCTGCACTGCTATATAAATATATTCTATCTATGCTAAATACTGTTTTTGAATTAAGTCTAGCTATTTCTGCAACACTTTCAGCAAATTCTTCGTTAATTAAATATACTTTTACACTATATACTATCATGACAATGCAAAGTACGATTAATGCTATTGTTATTATTAATTTTACTGGAAAACTCATTTGTTTCTTTGTATTATCTACTATTAATGATTTCTTTTTCATATGTTACCTCCATTTTTACTTTTCTTAATAGAATATATCACAAATTTATTATTTGAGCAAGATAGTATTTTGGAGCTGTTTGGGGACACCTCCCAAAAACAGCTTTATATGTTACAAATTTTTCATAAATTTGATTAAAATTTCTATTGATTTTTTTATTGAAATGTGATAATCTATAAATAGATATTAATTACTGAATATTCCTGCGTGGTACGTGTAGACTGGAATTTTAGAACCAACATTTAGATTAAAGGGAGTCCGCCTTTGAATGTGGCGTGTACGCTTGCTTTTTAAGTAAGAAACCCATAAGCATTCAACAAGACACCCACCTGTGAAAACAGGCTCTTAAAATTTCTCTCATCTTACGGCTAATGCGGGAGTTTATATTATTCATTAATATAATATCTCCCTTTTATTTTAAAACTTATGATATAAAACTCCCAGATAACTGGGAGTTTTTTTTGAATATGTTAAATTCATTTTGTTATATTTACATAAAAACTATTTGTCACAAATAATTTTTCTTTTTAATTTATTATTTTCTACTTCTCCTAAACCAATAAATTTTTGATTATGATATAATTTTACAAATCCATCTTTTAAATTAGTAGATATTTTAACTCCATTTATAATTTTCTTTAAATTTTCATCATCTAATGTATATGATTCTTTATCTTCCATAATTTCTTCTAAAGTTATAAATTTATCTTTATCATTTAAAGTAAATCTTCCTACTCTTGTTCTTCTTAATTCTTTCATATATCCGCATGTTCCTAATTTCTCAGCTATATCTTCGCATAAAGTTCTTATATATGTACCTTTTGAACAATTTACTTTAAATTCTATCTCTGCTATTTTTTTATTGTCTTCAATTAGTTTTATTATTTCTAAAAAATAGATTTCTATTTTTCTTTCTTGTCTTTCGATTTCTTTTCCTTCTCTTGCATATTCATAAAGTTTTTTTCCATTTACTTTTATTGCAGAATACATTGGAGGTATTTGCTTACTTTTTCCTATAAAAGTATTTAAAACATTTTGCACATTTTCTTTGCATAAGTTTGGTATTTCTTTTTCTTCAATTATTTTACCTTCACTATCTCCTGTATCTGTCTTTTTTCCTAATTTTAGTGTTGCTATATATTCTTTATCATGATTCATTAAATAATCGGATAACTTTGTTGCTTCTCCTACTAAAATTATTAACACTCCTGTTGCCATTGGGTCTAGTGTTCCTGCATGTCCTACTTTTTTTATATTATATTTTTTTCTTATATCTCTAATTTCATCAAATGAAGTTTTTCCTTTTTCTTTATCTACTATTATTACACCATTCATTTTATTTCTCCTAAAAAACAATGCAAGTAAGCTTTGCATTGCAAAACTTACTTATTTATTTTTTTATTAATATTCCTTTCATTTTATCATATGCCTTATTTCAATTGCAATTTTATTTCTTTAACTAATTTTTCCTTTATTTGTTCTGGAGTTCCTTGCATTGTTGCGCCCGCTGCTCGTGGATGTCCTCCACCTCCAAACATCAAGCATACATCTGAAACATTAACATATTCATTTGCTCTTGTTGAAACTTTAAATCCATCTTTGACTTCATGTAAGAATATTGCAACTTCAACACCTTCTATATTTCTGCCTTCGTCTACAATTCCTTCATA
>CALXZS010000091.1 GCA_944393305.1 uncultured Clostridia bacterium
ATACTATTTACAATTTTATGTCCAAAATTATTGCATTTAATAATAGGAAAATTATATTCTTTAGTATACTCTAACAGTAAATCTTCCATTTGAGGGTACATATCACCATCTTTTTGCAAGTCATAGTTATAACCTATTATAACACCTTTAATCTTATCAAAAATTCCATATTGTTTTAAATGAGCAAATCTTCTTTGACATTCATTAGGAGATGTCTTATAACTTTCAATAAGTAAGATTTTATCTTGCATATCTGGTAAATATTCTGTACCTAAAAGATACATCATACATCCTAAATTTGTTCCAATTGTTTTACCTATTACATTACCTTCTCTTACAATTTTTTTGTTTCCACTATGAAAACTTTCTAGATTGTTATTTATAAATACATTTTCAAACTCTTTATACATTTCATTTGCAACAAATTCTCCATAGCCTGTAAAATTAGGTCCATGAAATGTTACAAGTCCAGTTTTCTCATAAATAGCTTGTAATAAAACAGTCACATCGCTATATCCTATAAAAATTTTTGGATTTTCTTTTATGACTTCATAATCTAATAAATCAATAAAGGTATTACAAGTTTCTCCTCCTTCTAAGCATATAATTGCTTTTACCTCTTTATCATTAAACATATCCATAATGTCTTCTGCTTTCTGTTCTTTTGTTCCTGCAGAACCATAATAGTCTTCAAATATATATTTACCCCTTTTTATTTTGAAACCTTTATCTAAAAAAAGTTGCTCTGCTTTATAAAATAAATCATATTTATCATCATATTTTAAACTATTAGATACACCAACAATACCTATGGTATCTCCATAATTCAGTTTATTTGCAAGCATTTAAATCCTCCCTTACTTAGTTATTATTTTCCATCTATAATTTCTTGTTTTTGCTCCATATCTTCTATTTCAATTCATATTCCTTCATTTCACAGTTTTTTAATCCTCTGTTTAAAAACTTTCCATCTTTGATTCCTTCAAAGTATCCACTAAATGCTTTAGAAACTCCACTATGAGCAACTATTAAAACCTTTTTGTAGTCTTTTGATTTTAATTCATCTAAGAAACTGTAAACCCTTTTAAAAAACTCTTGTATATTTTCACTAGTACCATACTGAATATTTGAATAATAAAACCAATACTCTTCCCTATTTGTAACACTAATAGATTGTCCATTAAGACTTCCAGGATTTCTTTCTTTAATTCTATCATCAAATATAATTTCTTTATTATTAATATTTATAATTTTAGCAGTGTGAGTAGCTCTAATAAGTGGAGATGAAATAATAATATCAAAATCAAGATCTTTGATTTTCTCTCTTAAAACTAAAGCTTGATTTATGCCTGTTTCATTTAAATCTTCGTCTTCAGTACTATATTTTTTATATAAATTATGATTAACTTGTCCATGTCTAACTAAATAGATTTTCATTTTTTAACCTTTCATATAAATTTGTTTAATTTTCTTTATAATTCTAAATTTTAATTATTACTTAAACTATATAACATATCTTCAATTATCTTATCACTTTTTATATCATTTATTTTAGTGATTAAATGATTGTTTGTAGTAAGTTCATAAGATGTATCATCATTAATATTTGGACAACTAATCTTCTTACCTACAAACCAACTTTTATTAATCATATATGCAATTACAGATATATCCCAAAGCACTCTTCTTTCTTGCAATCCATGATATCCATCATTATAAAATCTTTCTAATAAATAATTGCACAGCTCACTTTTATTTTTTAGATAGTGTTCTAGTTCATAAATAGATGTTCTTAAATTCGAAGCTACATTTTTACAAAGTATAACTGTTAGTTTAACTTTTGACTCGAACACAGTAAAATTTTATATTACATTCCTATTTGCATAGTATCTCTCCTATATTTCTATTTCATAAAAATCTTCTTTTACAATAATATTTTCAAAGTTACCTTTTGTTATAATATTTCTAGTTTCATCCCTTAAATGAGTACATAATACTTTTTTATTATACTTTTTTGTCAAATAATCTAAATCATTAATTCCTAGATGACAACTATCTCCAATATCTAATGATGAATCGCTTATAATCATTTGTGATTTTTTAAATATTTCCTCAATATTATTACATAATCCAGAATCACCAGTTAATCCTAATTTATTATCTATAACGTAGCCTAAAGCTGGTTTTTCCTCTCCATGGAGAACTAAATATGACTTAATAAAATAATTATCAATTTCTATTTCATTTTCTAATATTTCTATAAATTCTATATTAAAAAACTGTTCAATTTCTTTTTCGTCTTCAAAATTATAGGCATTAAAAAGCTTTATTATTTTATTTTTTATACCTAAGGGGCCTACTATTTTTATATTCTTCTTTGATTTTAAATAATTAAATATATATTTCAAGAAAAATGGAATATCCGCGGTATGATCACCATGCATATGAGTTATTAATATAATATCTATTAAGCCTACATTTATATTTTCTTTTAACAATTGTTTAATTGTACCATTTGGCATATCAACAATTATCTTATTATCAATTAATGTGCAAGCACTATTATATGCTGTGTACATCGCACCTGTTCCTACTAATTTTATTTTCATATAATCACCTACAATTCATATTCTTTCATTTCACAGTTTTTAAATCCTCTAAGAAACTGTAAACTCTTTTAAAAAATCTTGTATATTTTCACTAGTACCATACTGAACATTTGAATAATAAAACCAATATTCTTCGCTATTTGTAACACTAATAGATTGTCCATTAAGATTTCCTGGATTTCTCTCTTTAATTCTATCATCAAATATAATTTCTTTATTATTAATATTTATAATTTTAGCAGTGTGAGCAGTTCTAGCTTGTTTCATTTAAATCTTCAGTACTATATTTTTTATATAAGTTATGATTAACTTGTCCATGTCTAACTAAATATATTTTCATTTTTTAACCTTCCATAATAATTATTTAAACCTAAGTATCTATTATTCCAAAGTTCACATTTTTCAGTAAAGCAATAGGTATATATTAATGTTGGATTATTTTTATTATCGTTTTCTAAAGTATACTTTTCTTTAATTTGCATTATTTTATCGTATAAAGAAACTGCTGGTCTACCTTTCCAATATGTGGTTTCAATTCTAAAATATAAAAATTCTCTTAAATCTCTTACATAATCTATTGTGTCTTCTAATATTTGCTTTCCAAATCCTCTATTTCTAAACTCTGGTACAACGCAAAACCAATCAAGCCAAATTGATTCCTTGTCGATATTTTCTGTATATACACCAGTTATTCCAATAGGTACATTATTATAATATGCGATAAAAGAGACATAATCTTTTTTTGCATTAATAGCTTTATCTAAGAAATTTTCTTTATCTGGATTGTCTTTCCATTCATTTTTCTGAATATTAAATGCTAAATCCATATTATCTGTTGTAACTTGTTCGTATCTTATTTCTTTATTTTTACTTATAATTTTCAATTTAATTGCTCCTTAAACTATATAACATATCTTCAATTATATTATCACTTTTCATATCATTTATCATAGTGATTAAATGATTGTTTGTAGTAAGTTCATAAGATGTATCATCATTAATTTTAGGGCAACTAATCTTCTTACCTACAAACCAATTTTTATTAATCATATATGCAATTACAGATATATCCCATAATACTCTTCTTTCTTGCAATCCATGATATCCATCATTATAAAATCTTTCTAATAAATAATTGCACAGCTCACTTTTATTTTTTAGATAGTGTTCTAGTTCATAAATAGATGTTCTTAAATTTGAAGCAACATTTCTGCAAGGTATTATTGTTAAATTCACTTTTGAATTAAACAATATTCTATCTGCTTCTATATCCTGCTTAAAATTAAATTCATCATTATTATCTTGAAGCAAACTATGTCCGCCTAGCCAGATTACTTCAATTTTATCTATTATTTTAGGTTCTGTTTCTATTGCAAGAGCAATATTAGTAATTGCACCTATTGCTAAGATATATGTTTTATCCTTTTTTAGGGCAATTTCAATTATTTGATTTACTGCATCGTTTTCTTCTTTATATCCATTTTTTATATAATGTGTAGAACCTTTAAACACTTTATTATCTGTATCAAAATTTAACCAACCACAGATTTTTAATATTTCATTATAACTTAAATCCTGCCCTTCTTTTATAGTTAGTTTGCTTTTTTTATGAGAGTATGGTGCTACTGTAATTGCTTCAACATTAAATATATCTTGATTTTTTAGCATGTATGCAAGTGCAAACTGGTCATCACATTCATTATATGTATCTGTATCTAATATTACATTTATCTTTTCTTTTTTAAAATTAATAATAAAATCATAAATTTCTTTCCAATTATGAACTCTTTTTAGAGAATCTGTTTGTCTATTATATGGTGTATCCATAAGTAAAGCTGTAACTTTAGTTTTATCAACCTCTAATTGTATTCGAGAAGAATCATCTACCATAATACTAATATTATTTTCTAAACATACTTTAGCTTTTTCTGATGAATCAAATGTATTAGTAAGTATTAATTTATCATATTGGATATCATATTTTTCTAACCAATCTGTAGTCATTTTATATGGACTAGAATATTCACCATTATCTCTACCACTAATTATATATATTTTATATCCTCTTTCTCTTAATTTTTTTATATATTCAGGAGCTCCATCTATTACCTTTAAATTCTGAGCTATTCTTTCTATATTTTTATAATAAAAATCATCAAATTCATCTTTTGACCAGTCAAACATACCTCTTGTTATATAAGCGTCTTTATTTACTATGCCTGAATTTCTTAGCTCTTTATCATGCTTTAAAAACTCTCTTAGTAATTTCTCATTAAAATTGGATAAAACATTATCTATATCTATGCCAATATTCACTTCTCTCCTCCTTAATAAGTTAATTTTAAACATATACTATCATAAAAATCTATTTGTTTCAACAAAGTGTTAAATTTATATCATCTTATTTTATCATGCTAAAAGAGGTAAGCAATAATAACCACTCACCTCTTTTAGCGATAATTATGAAAAATCATCCAATATTAATTATTTTTTACTTTTTTGTTTTGCTCTCGAATAGGCGCTATAGATTGCGACAAAACCATCACTTGAACATAATAAAACTAATAATATTAACAGTGCTGGCTTTGTAAACAAAAATATAGCTACGATAAATAAGATAATTGTATCATTAATCAAAAAGCTAAGTAAAAGATGATTCCGTATAAAATCGATGATATTCTTTTTCATAATTCCCTCCTGAAAAAAATTACTAAAGTTGTTGTATATTAACCTGCAAATCAGGATTTAAAAAGAAATTAATATAAAATCATTATACAATATAATTTTATTTATTGTAAAGTCATTTAATGAAGTTGATAGCATAAATTTTTTGTAGGATTTTCATTCATTGAATTTCAAAAATTTCTTGAATAAATTGGATTTTTTAGATTTCTTTTTGATTTTATATTTTTATCATTTTTCTTCTATATTTTTAGGTTCATTTAATAAACCTATTT
>CALXZS010000092.1 GCA_944393305.1 uncultured Clostridia bacterium
TTGTTGAACACCTTCTCCACTTACATCTCTTGTTATTGATGGATTTTCAGATTTTCTTGATATTTTATCTATTTCATCTATATATACTATTCCTTTTTCTGCTTTTGCTATATCATAATCTGCTGCTTGAATAAGTTTTAATAGTATATTTTCCACATCTTCCCCAACATATCCCGCTTCTGTAAGTGTTGTCGCATCTGCTATTGCAAATGGAACTTTTAATATTTTTGCAAGTGTTTGGGCTAAAAATGTTTTTCCACAACCAGTAGGTCCTAATAGCAAAACATTACTTTTTTGTATTTCGACATCATCTGTTTGCTCTTCTTCATTATTTATTCTTTTATAATGATTATATACTGCAACAGATAAAGTTTTTTTAGCTTCTTCCTGTCCTATTACATATTCATCTAAAATACTTCGTATTTCTTCTGGTGTAGGTAATTTTTCTTCTTCATTAAGAGTATATGTTTCTTCATCATCTTCATATTCATCAGTTTCTAAAATATTGTTACATACTTTTATACATTCATCGCAAATATATACACCTGGTCCTGCAACAATTCTGTGAACACTTTCTTGTGGTTTGCCACAAAATGAACACCTTATACTTTGATTTCTTTTTGCCATAACCTTAATCTCCTTTATTTTCTTTTGTCCATAATTCCATCTATTAAGCCATATTTTAATGCTTCATCAGCTGTCATATAGTGGTCTCTTTCTGTATCTCTTTCGATAACTTCTAAAGGTTGACCTGTTCTTTCACTTAATATTTTGTTTAACTTTTCTCTTGTTTTTATCATTTGGTCTGCATGGATTTTTATTTCTGTTGCTTGACCAGATAATCCTCCACCTTGACCACCAATTAATGGTTGATGTATTAATATTTCTGCGTTTGGAGTTGCAAATCTTTTTCCTTTTTCACCTGCTGCTAATAATACAGCTCCCATACTTGCAGCCATTCCTATACATATTGTTGTTACTGGACATTTTATATAATTCATTGTATCAACAATTCCTAATCCGTCTGTAACAGAACCTCCTGGTGAATTTATATACAATGAAATTTCTTTATCTGGGTCTTCTGACTCTAAAAATAGCATTTGTGCTATTACTAAACTTGCTGATGTTTGATTAACATCTTCACTTAAAAATATTATTCTATCCTTTAGTAATCTTGAGAAAATATCATATGATCTTTCTCCTCTTGCTGATTGTTCAATTACATAAGGTACTAAACTATCATTAAATTCTTTCATAATATCAATCCTTTCTTATTGTACTTAGATATTATATATATTTTTTTCATATATATCAACCTTTTTTATAAAATTTTTATAGGCAAAAAAGTCAGAGATACTCAAATTATCTCCAACTTTTCTTTATTTTAAACATATACTGTTATTTTTTTGCTATTTTTGCATTATCTACAATTAATTTTATTGCTTTTTCTGTTTTTGATGACTCTTCTAAATATGATTTTAATTCTTCATTTTTTTCAAGTTCTTCTACTTTTTTGTTGTATTGTTTAGCCATCTCTTCTAATTTTTCTTTTATATATTTTTCGTCAGCTTCTATTTTTTCATCTTTGATAATTTGTTCAAGCACTAATCTTGATTTAACATTTTTTTCAGCTTGTTCTTTATATTCATTTCTTAAATCTTGTTCAGATTTTCCCATCATTTTTAAATATTGGTCTAAATTTAAACCTTGATATTGTAATCTTTGATCAATATTTTGTTCCATATTGTCTATTTCTAATTCTATCATTCCTTCTGGAATATCTATTTTTGTATTTTCGCATACTGCTTCTATTGCTGCATCTTCAGTTTCGTGTTTTGCTCTTTCTTTATTTTCTTTTTCTTTCTTTTCTTTTATGCTTTTCTTTAATTCTTCAAGAGTATCGAATTCGCTAACATCTTTTGCAAATTCATCATCTATTTTTGGTAATTGTTTTTCTTTTATTGTATGTAATTTAATATGGAACACTGCATCTTTTCCAGCTAAATCTTTTGAGAAATAGTCTTCTGGGAATTTTACATTTATGTCTTTTTCTTCATCTATTTTCATTCCAACTAATTGTTCTTCAAATCCTGGAATAAATGTTTTGCTTCCTACTGTTAGTTCATGATTTTCTGCTTTTCCACCTTCGAAAGCTTTTCCATCAACAAATCCTTCAAAGTCAATAGTTACAATGTCTCCATCTTTTACTGCTTTATCATCTACTGTAACAATTCTTGAATTATGTTCTGCCATGTGGTTTATTTCATGGTTTACATCTTCATCAGTTACTTTATATTCTATTTTCTTTAATGATATTTCTTTATATTTTCCTAATTTTACTTCTGGTTTTGTTGCAACTGTTGCTGTAAATATTAATTCTTTTCCTTTTTCCATTTGAACAATGTCTATTTGTGGTCTGCTTGCAACTTCTATTTTATTTTTCTTTACTTCTTCATCATAAATGGCAGGTGCTAATTCATTGAAAGCATCTTCATAAAAGATACTATCTCCATAATATCTTTCTACTATTTTAAAAGGTGCTTTTCCTTTTCTAAATCCTGGTATGTTAAAGTATTTTGCACTTTTTTTAAATACGTTCATTATGGCTTCTTCAAATTTTTCAGCCTCTACTGTAAATGTTAGTTTTAATTCATTTTTATTTTCTGTTTTTTCTTGTTTTAAGCTCATTATATATCCTTCCTTTTCTCATAAAATGCTATATTATTATATCACAAATTTTACATAAATCAAGGGGTTAAGGCAATTTTTCTCTTTAAACTTTATATAATTTAAATCCTAAATAATCTGCACTTACTAATTTAAAGTTTATTCCTTCATAAATTCCCTCAAAAGCTTCTTCATGTGACTTTCCATGTAAGTGACCATAAATACATGTTTTTACATTATACATTTTCATAATTTCTATGTATTCTGAAGATATTAGTGTTTCTGCTTTTTTTATTGGCGGATAATGCATCATACATATTATTTCTTTAGAGTCGCCATATTTTAGCCCATCTTGAATAGATAATTTTAACCTTTCTTCTTCTCTATGATTCATTTTTTCACTATTCTCTGTATCATTCAAAGCCCATCCTCTAGTTCCTACTATTATCTTATCTTCATATTCATAACTATTGTTATATACAAAATCTATATTTTTAAAATTGTTATCATTTATAAACTTTCTCATTTTAGCAAGTGTTTCCCACCAATAGTCATGATTGCCTTTTAATAATAACTTTTTGCCTGGCATTGAATTTAAATAATTAAAATCCTCATACATATCTTTCAAATGCATTTTCCATGAAAAATCTCCTGGAATAAGAACTAAATCTTCATCATTTACTGTTTCAAGCCAACTTTCCCTTATTTTTTCTTCATGTTTTTTCCAATTCTCACCAAATATGTTCATTGGCTTTTCATTATTTAAAGATAAATGTAAGTCTCCTATTGCATAAATTGCCATTTTTTCCTCCTAATCTAATTTTAAATTTGGCACGGCATTTAATGTTAGGTCATTTATTTTTCCTGCCAGATAATCATAATATCCAGCTGAAGCAATCATTGCAGCATTATCTGTGCATAATTTTAAATCTGGCATATATATTTCTATTCCTTGTTTTTGTAATTTTTCAAACTCTTTTCTAATATAACTATTAGCAGATACTCCACCTGCCAATACTATTTTTTTCATATTTGTTTTATCTACTGCTATTTTAACTTTTTCCATAAGCATTTCAGTAATATATCTTTCAAAACTTGCACATAAATTTTCTTTGTTTATATCTGGATTTTTGTGATGTAAATTTATTACTGCTGTTTTTATACCACTAAAACTAAAATCTAAGCCATCAACATGCGTTTTTGGTAATTCTATATTATCTACACCACTTTGTGCTAATTTGTCTATTTTTGGACCTCCTGGGTACCCTAAGCCAATAACTCTTGCAACTTTGTCAAATGCTTCTCCTATTGCGTCATCTTTTGTTCTTCCTAACACTTCAAATTCTGTATATGTTTTAACATATACTATTTGAGTATTTCCACCAGACATCATTATACATAAAAATGGTGGTTTTAAATCTGGATATGTAATATAATTAGCTGCAATATGTCCTTCAATATGGTTTACACCGACAAGTGGTTTATTTAATGCAAAGCTTAATGCTTTTCCATAAGAAAGTCCCACAAGCAAGGCTCCTACTAAACCTGGTCCATAAGTACAGGCTATTACATCAATATCTTTAAAATTTATTCCTGCATTTTGCACTGCCATTTTAGTTACAACAGAAATATTATTTATATGATTTCTAGATGCTATTTCTGGTACTACTCCACCATATATAGTATGAATTGGTATTTGTGTATTTATTACATTTGATAATACTTTTCTACCATTTTTTACTACTGAAACCGCAGTTTCATCACAACTTGATTCAATTCCTAGTGTATATATATCATTCATCTTTTATCCCTCTTTTAATTTTAAAAAAATACTTTTTTATTATATGCTTAAATTTTTTGGTATTTATCTTTTACTTCAAAAGAGATGAAATTTCTTTCATCCCTTAAATTATCAAACTTACAATCCATGTAATTAGATTTATTAGTCCAGTATTTATTAAATTCATTATTGGACTTATTATCCAGCTTGCAAGTGGTGTTATCCATATAATAATAAATATGAAATATAAAATTCTTTCATGAGATTCTACCCAATTTCTTGCATTTGTTGGCAAAAATGCTGTTAATATTTTTGATCCATCTAGTGGTGGAAGTGGTATCAAATTAAATACACCAAGTCCTACATTCATGGATATAATAAACGCTATGATTGTTTTTATTGTATCTCCAACAACTGTAAATTGGAACATTCCTGATAATGCTATGTATAGTCCATAAATAATGCTAAATACTATTGCTAGTATAAAGTTCATTGCTGGACCTGCAAAAGACACTAAAGCATTTCCTTTTCTGATTGAAATTGTTCTATTAAAATTATTTGGATTTACTTCAACTGGTCTACCCCAACCAAATCCTGCAAAAAGTAACATTGCTATTCCTACTGGATCCATATGCTTTAAAGGATTTAAAGAAAGTCTACCTTGTCTTCTTGCTGTATCATCACCAATTTTATCTGCCATCCACGCATGTGCATATTCATGAAATGTTATTGCTATTAATACTCCAGGAATTGACAGAACTAAATTAAGCAATGCTCCTGGTACCATAAAATAATATCTTAAATTTTCTAATACTAGGATAATAACTAATATTATCATCCATGAACTCGTTCCTAAACTTCCAAAAAACATTTAATCTCTCCTTATTTTTTAACTATATTATATAATAGCATAAATACTTAAATTATACAATATCTATGTCATCTTTATTTTTTACTTTTCCTCTAGAAATACCTTCTATTATTTCTTGTCCTTCGATAGTTTCAGATGTAGTTAGCTTAGTTTCTTTTTCTAATTCCGCAATTTCTCTGACACCTATTTTTCTTTTATTTTTATTTATAATATCATTTATTCTTTTTCTATCTGCTTCCTCTTCTAAT
>CALXZS010000093.1 GCA_944393305.1 uncultured Clostridia bacterium
GTTCCAAAACCTGCATTGTTTATTAATACATCTATAAATTCATATTTTTCCTTTACATCTTTATATAATTTTTTACAGCCTTCTCTATCTATTAAATCTAATACTCTTACATCAACATCTATATTATATTTATTTTCCAATTCGGTTTTTAACTTTTTAAGTTCTTCTTCATTTCTTGCAACTATTATTAAATTATAATTTCTTTTTGCAAGTTCTCTTGCAATATCTCTTCCAATTCCTGAAGACGCTCCAGTTACTAAAGCTATCATTTTTATGATTATTCCTTTCATTATTATTTAGTATTGCAAAAATTTTACTTTTTATAAGTATAAAAAAAAATTATCCACAAAGTTATCCACATATTATTACATATATGTGGATAGTATTACAAAATTGTCACATTAAAATAATATTTGTAATTTTTTGTCGATTTGATTATTCCCTTTCATTTGTATTCATTTCTCTTCTTTGTTGTTTGAAAAATTTTACTACTCCAGTTATGTTTTCTATTATTTGACTTTTTATACCTTTTTTTGAAAGTTTTCTTTTATATGCTTCTAATCTTTTTTCCACATCTCCTATTCTTTCATTTGAAGTATAATCTGCCTTGAAGTTATTATTTCCGTCTATTGCGGCTAACATTTCCTTTCCACCTTTGCCAACTATTTCATTGTTTATTCCTTCAATTTCTTTCAAACAAGCGATAAGCTCTGTTAGCTGTTTTTCAGTCATATTTTGAGGACAGTATGTTACTAATGCGTTTCTATCTGCTTTATACATTCTTATTAGTACTACATTATATTTTTCTACTAATTGATCTAAATTCATATCTTCTATATCTTCATTAAATATTTCTCTTAGCATTGCTCTTGCTTCATATTTATGCATTTCTTTCTTTTTGGTAGAACCATATCTTTTTCCATCGTTTGTAATGATGATTACACCTTCATTTCTGTTACTCACACATAAATTGCTTGTATCTTCCATCATTAAACTTCTTAAATCAAATTTAAAATATTTTTCAAACATCTCTTTATCTTGCGCAGACATTGTTCCTGCTTTATATCTTAAAAAACTTTCTAATGCCTTATTATATGATATTTCTCCTTCACTTTGGCTATTAATTTTTCTATTATAATAATAATCTATACCATGCTTTTTTCTATCATAAACAAAAATTTCTTCATCAAGCAAATTTCCGGAATTTTCCCTTTGAATTTTTCTAACAATACTTTTTATTTTTCCCGCATCTTCTTTACTAATATCTGGTGCTATACTTATAGACATTAGATATTGTTGCGGTATTATTTTATTTTCTCGAATATATGGCATTATTCTAACTATTGAAAAACCTCTTTCTGTTACTTGATGTCGATACTTACTTTCTGAAAATGATAAATTATGCCCTTCTTTTATTCCTAAAAACTTTGCTTCTGCTTTAGAGAGCAAACTTTCTCTTATTGCTGGATTTTCTTGTTTTATTTCTGAATATGTAAGAGGAAGTTCTATTTTTTCTCCATCTCTATAAAATATTATTTTCCCTGCTTTAATCTTTCTCATAACATTTTGCTCCTATTGTTTCCTATTCTATCATCTTAATAACTAAAAAACAACATTTTTCGACAAAGAAATTTTTTAATTTTGAAAAAAAAAGAAAGATGACTTAAATTAAGCTATCCTTCTTTAGTTCTGGTGACCCCTACGGGAATCGAACCCATGATTTAGCCTTGAGAGGGCTACGTCTTAACCGCTTGACCAAGGGGCCATAACAGTTGCTATTATACACTATATTTATACTTTAGTCAATTAATTTTGTGCAATTCTTATACATTCTTCTAAAATTTCTGATAATCTCTCATCTTTTTTATTTAGATATAAAAATCCGATTAGTGCTTCAAAACCCGTTGAGTATGCATATTCTTCTATACTTGCATTTTTAGGTAAATGATGGTTTTGTGTATTTCTACCTCTTCTTACAATATCTTTTTCTTCATCAGTCAAATTTAGATTTTTCAAAATTTTAGCTTGTGCACCTGCTTTTACATATTTTATGGATTCTACATGCATTTTATGTGGATTTAAATTAGTTGTATTTGATAAATATGTTCTAATATATAATTCATACACACTATCGCCTACATATGCCCATGTAAGTGGTGACATCATATTTATTTCTTTTTCATTTTTTATAATTAGTTTATCTTGGAATTTCAATTGTTATCCTCCCTAGTTTTCCGCTTCTAAATTCATTTAAAATTATATCTGATATTTTTTGCATATTTATATTTCCGCCTGAAATAATAGCACCCCTTTTTCTTGCTATTTCTTCTAATATTTCCATAGTTTCTTTGTTTTTTGTATCAATATTGTATCTTTCTTCTATTGTTTGTGGGTAATTATTTAGCAGATATTCTAATAAATAATATGCTATTTCCTCATTATCTATTGCACTTTCTCCTATTGTTCCGCAAAAAGCTAAATGCATTGCATATTCTTTATTATCTAATCTTGGCCATAACATTCCTGGTGTATCCATTATTTCTATATTATTATCTATTTTTATCCATTGTTTTTGTTTTGTGACACCTGGTTTATTTCCTACTTTTGTTGTACTTCTCTTTGCTAAACTATTTATAAAGGTAGATTTTCCCACATTTGGTATTCCTATTACCATTACTCTTATTGCTTTTCCAATTCTTCCTTTTTGAATATACTTTTCTTTTATTTTTTGATATTCTTCTTTTATTTTATTTACTACTGCTTGCATATTCTTTCCGCTATTTGCTTCTACTGCAATTGCATTTATTCCTTGTGCTTTATACATTTGAATCCATTTTTGAGTTATATTTTCATCTGCTAAGTCTGCTTTATTTAGCACAATAATTTTTGTTTTTTCTTTTATGTATTCTTGTATATCTGGATTTATGCTTGCTTCTGGTATTCTCGCGTCAATAACTTCTACTACTATATCTATTAATTTCAAATCTTCTATTAATTGTTTTTTGGTTTTTGCCATGTGTCCTGGATACCAGTTGATGTTTACACTTTCATTCATTATTTTCACTCTTCCTTTTCTCTACTTCTTTTTGTAAACTTGTTTTCAACTAAATATTTTTTAGCTGTTTTTTGGAGGTGTCCCCAAAAAGATCCCCAAAAACATGTTTCCAAATTTATTTTATTAAAAATGTTGCATATAAAGGTATAGATTTTATATTATTCATAAATCCAAAATTTTTGGTAGAAATTCTTATAGCATATTTTGGATTATATTGTTTAATATAGATATTTAAACTTTTTGACATTACATTATCTGATGCTTTTACTTCTACTGGTATTAATCCATCTTCATTATATAAGATAAAATCTACTTCGGCATCACTTTTTGATTTCCAGTAATATAAACTAATTCCATTCCTTACAAATGTTTGAGCCACATAATTTTCGGCAATATTCCCTTTATATATAAAGTCATTGTCTAAAAGAATATCCGTATAATTAATTTCTAGTAACGAAGTTAACAATCCAACATCACTTAAATATAATTTAAAATATTCTTCATCACAATATGCTTTTGGTGGAATTTGAATGGTCTTAAGTAGGTTACACTTATATATCATTGTACTTGAAAGAAGCCATTGTAATGAAGTTTCGTAATCTCTACTTCTCGCATTCGAATTTATTTTACTGTATTGAAATTTGTTACTTGCATTTCCAAGTTGTGATGGTATCGATTTATATATTGCTTCTATTTTTGATTTTTCAGTATTATTAAATATATATTGGTTCATATCATTTAGATAAGATTCAATTATATTATTAATAATATCTTTATCAAATTTAAATATATCTTGATTTACCTCTACTATATTTTTAACAGCTTGTGGCATACCTCCAATACATAAGTATAGCCTATATAGTTTTAATAATTTTTCATGTAATGGCTCACTTATTGGTTTCATATTGTAATAACATTTATATATTTCGTCTATAATTCCGTTAACAGATGTTGCCATTAGAAACTCTTCAAAGTCCATAGGATACATATAAATCATTCTTACTTTTCCGACTGGAAAAGATGAGTGGAAACGATTTATTTTTACTCCTAGCAAACTTCCAGCACATATTATCTTATATGGCTTTTCAGATTCACAAAAATATTTTAGATTACTTATTAGTTTTTCGCTTAGCTGAATTTCGTCAAAAAATATAATTGTGGAATTTAAATCTATATTCGTATTTAATATCCATTGCAATTGAGTAAATTTTTCCTCTGTTGATATTGATTGTTCAAATAATTCTACAATTTTTGGATTATCTAATAAGTTTATATAAATATAATTTTCAAATTCGTTTTTACAAAATTCATTTATGATATATGTTTTTCCTATTTGCCTTGCACCAATAACCATTAATGGAGTGTCAATTGCAGTTTCTTTCCACTTTAATAATTCATTATATATTTTTCTTTTCATAAAAAATTTCATTCCTTTCTCGCTTCGCTCTAAAGGCACACAGATACATATATTATACACCTTTATCATTTAAATAGTCAATTTTTTCACGTTTTTAGGAGATATTTTTAGATATCTTTGCACGTTTTTTGGAGATGTTTACAAACATATCATCACATTTTTTGGAGATAATTTTAAAATTAACAGCTTACTAAACTTTTAAAAATTAAATTTTATCTCCTTTTAATATCCTCCCGGTGACTTATAAGCCACCGGGATTATGAATTCTTTCTGCCTAGTCGGAGAGTATATGTGCTGTATACATCTCCAATCCATCGTAGATTACATTCTCCAATTTGATAGTTTCAATTCTGGTTATTCTTTCAATTTTCATGAAAAGAATAGAATTAAAACCATCAAGCAGGTATTTGTTACCGCTTACAACTATTGGATATGGAATACGTTTATACTTCTTGTAGAACTGGGATATTCTTTGAAATACTGTTCCAATTGGATCTTCCAGTCTAAAGTTCACATATACGGATTTCATCGGCTCCTCTAGCCACTCATCTGGCAGAGACTGCACCTCTCCATATCTTCTCTTTTCCTGAATAAAATCCAGTTCAGAAAAGAATTCTTTTAAACTCATTTTCTGTTCCCGATGATTTTTCATTTTCATTATTTCTTGAAAATCTCTAAATTCATCTGGAAACATATTTCCCTTTTTCATATTACAACCACTGCAACAGGGTCGCAAATTGTCTGTAATACTTGGACCACCAAATTCTCTTGGAATTAAGTGGTCAAGAGAATTTTTCAGAATTCCTTTTCTTTTTTCCTTAGAATAGGAAATATCGGTTATTGGTTTACCGCAGTAGTAACAGACATGACCGTACATCAGATACGTCAATTCAAACATTGCTTCCTCGAACATATTCCGATGCAAGTACAATATTCCGTCTCTTATCTCTCCTTTCTCCTCACTAAGAATGATATTTTCTCTCGGCAGTTGGATTTTCATTTTTCTCACCTTTCTTTACAAATTATTGCATTGAAAACTCTT
>CALXZS010000094.1 GCA_944393305.1 uncultured Clostridia bacterium
TCCTTCTCCATATACTTTTTCTTCTCCTATAAATGATTGTGAAGCTGTGATAGGATTTCCATTTTTATATATTTTTCCATCTTTCCCTACGGTTATTCCTAGTAGAGAATTAATATCATCAATTCTCATACTTTTAACTTCACTAGCTAAACTACTATCATATATTTTACATATTTGGTCTAATATATTGTTATTTGTCATATCATCATTTGTATGATAATATCCTTCTGCACCTTCTAAATGCAAGTATGGCTCTTGTTCCCACTCTTCTCCAGAAGAATTCATGACTTTTTTAATTGGACTTCCTGTTGTTAATACTAATTGTGTTTCATCATCACTTAATCCTAATACTCTCCATGTTGTAGTATTATCTACCTTATATGTTTGTGTTCCTGCAAAACCTGTTTCTTCCTCTCCTAATTGCACTTGAGCTGATGAATTTTTTAATTTTGAATTATAATTTGTAACATAATCTCCGACTTCGATTTCACCTGCTTTAAAAGCTTCTACTAATGTCTTTCCTGGCTTTGGCATGTAACCATCAATAATATCTGACATACTATTCATTTCTTTTTGTTCATTTAAACTTGCCTCTTCATATTTTTCTGTGGCATTCTGTGCTCTTGTAAATATTCCATTTTGTCCTATTGTTAAATTTATTGCTACTCCCGCTAAAATTAATAGAACTATTATTGTTACCACTAATGCAATTAAGGTTATTCCGCTTTACTTGCTTTTTAATTTTTTTCATTACTTTTTTAGTTTTCATTTTCTCCTCCCATCTTAATATTTTTTAGTTTTCTCTTTAAAATATTGTCTATTATTTTTATTAGAATAAAATTGTACACACATTTTATTTTATCAACTACTCATACACCACAAAAAGCCATGTATATTAATTCAACATTAATACACATAGCTTCCCTCTATGTTTTATTTTTTTATCTATTAAATTACTTGTGTGTGTGTGTGTGTGTGTACAGCCCCAAGGGTTTTAGCGTTTTTCATATGTTAATTTCTCCCTTTTCTTTTGATTTTTATTCTAACTTTATAAGTTCATTTTACATTTTATAACAATATTTGTCAATAAGTTTTTATTATAATTTTTTTATTTTTAGTATATTTTTTCTAATTGATATAATTTATATTAATTCTGTATAATCTTAATTTATTCAATATAGCTCTCTCCTAAAAAAATATTGAGTAGGAACTTTCGCCCCTACTCTTTTAAATACCCTATTTTATGCTACCAATAGCTAATGGCTAGGGATTTCCTCTTTACATATACCCTACTTCAATACTATTTGCTAGTATTAGGCTAGGGGTTTCCTCTTCACGTGACCCTACTTATTTTGCCACTTCTAATAGTTGTGGTGCAATTTGTTTCTTTCTTGATACAACACCTTCAAGCATCATAGAATCAAACTCATCTAATTTTTTATTAAATGCTTTTTCTACTATACTTTTATCACTACCTAAAGCAATGATTTTAGAGTTTGTATTTATAATATCTGTTATAACAAATACAAATAAATTTAATTTTTTATCTGATATTTCTTTTTCCATTGCAAATTCAAGTTCTTCTCTTCTTGAAAATACATCATCTATATCTGCTGTATTTACTTGAGCTACAACAAATTTCTTTGTATCTGCTGTAAATTCTTTTGCATCTAAGTTTATAACCTCTGTACTAGAATATGTACTTAAATCTGTTCCTGCTTTTAACATTTCTAAACCATATTCAGAAGATTTTAAACCTGTAATATTTTCTAATTCTTTTACAGCTTCTTTATCTTTTTCTGTGCATGTAGGAGATTTTAGTAAAAGTGTATCTGATATAATTGCACTTAACATTAATGTCCCTATTGTTTTATCTATTTCTATTCCATTTTGTTTATATTGCTCAAATAAAATTGTGGCTGTACATCCATATGGTTTTGCTAAATAATATAATGGTTCAATAGTCTTAAAGTCTGCTATTCTGTGATGATCAACAACAGCTAAAACTTTTGCTTCATCTCTTCCATCTACACTTTGTGCTGATTCATTATGATCTACTAAAATGACATTTTGTCCTTCTTCAACTTTTTCTATTAATTCTGGTGCTTCTATTTTTAAATACTTTAATACATATTCTGTTTCTTTATTAATATTACCTAATCTTACAGCTTTTGCATTTACATTAAATTTCTTTACTAAATTTTCCATTATTATACTAGAACATATAGAGTCTGTATCAGGATTTTTGTGTCCAAATATTAAAATTTTATCCATATTTTTTCCTTCTTTCTTCTTTATTTCATTTTATGATTTTTTTGCTTATTATATAATCATTATTTTAATATTTCAATATTATTCTTTTACTAATTTACAAAAACTTTTTTTACCTTTTCTTAAAATAACTTCGTTTTGTAATTGTTCTTTTGTTAATTTATAGTTGTTGTCACTTATTTTTTCATCATTTATTGTTATTCCACCTTGAGCAATTAGAGTTTTCGCTTGTCCTTTAGAACTTGCAAAACCAGCTTTTATAATAATATCTAATATACTATCATCTTCACTAACTACTGCTTTTGGAATATTGTCAGTATTTCCACCTTTTCCAAAGACACTATTTGAAGCTTCTTCTGCCTTTTTAGCTTCTTCTTCACCATGAACTAATTTTGTTATTTCATAAGCTGCTATTTTTTTAGCTTCATTTATTTTTTCTCCTTCTAAACTAGATAATCTATTTACTTCTTCCATAGGTATAAATGTAAGCATACTTAGTACAGTTTTTACTTCTTCATCTGCAATATTTCTCCAATATTGATAAAATTCATAAGGAGATGTTTTTTCTTTATCTAACCATAAAGCTCCTTTTTCTGTTTTTCCCATTTTTTTACCTTCTTTTGTTGTAAGAAGTTTAAATGTAAATGCAAATGAATCATCATGACCAATTTTTCTAATTAGATCAACTCCTCCAAGGATATTAGACCATTGGTCATTTCCTCCTATTTCTAATTTACAATTAAATTTATCATGTAAATATAAAAAGTCATAAGACTGCATTAACATATATCCCATTTCGAAAAATGTAAGTCCTGTGTCTTTTCTTGCTTTATAACATTCAGCTGAAAGCATTTTATTTATTGTAAATAAAGAACCTATTTTTCTCATGAAATCTATAAAATTAAGTTCAGATAGCCAATCTGCATTATTTACAATTATAGCTCCATTTTCTCCTTCAAAAGTTATAAATTTTTCTAATTGTTTTTTACAACATTCAACATTGTGATTAATTTCTTCTTTTGAAAGCATTTTTCTCATATCTGTTTTGCCTGATGGGTCACCAATATTAACAGTTCCTCCGCCAACTAAGATTATAGGCTTATGTCCTGCTTTTTGCATATGTGACGCAACCATCATAGATACAAAGTGTCCTACATGTAAGCTATCTGCTGTTGGGTCAAAACCTATATAAAATGGTACTGATTCGTTTTCTAGTAACTTTCTTAAATCTTCTTCAAATGTTATTTGTTCTATGTATCCTCTATTTCTTAAAGTGTCTAAAACATTTTCTTTCATCAATCTTCTCCTTAATAAATTTATAATGTAATGATTTTATCATACTTTTACCCATATATCAACATTTTGAGTAGAACTGGGAAATTTATTTAGGCTGTGAATGTAACATATACTAATTTATCCAAATATTCTTTATTTTTTTCTAAATTATTTCTTATTTTAGTTGCTGAAATTGGTATTTCTTTTTCTACTCTTCTATCAATTACTTTTAAATCTCTTGCTACATATTTTCCATATTCTTCACTACTATAAAAATGCGTTACAGGTATGTTTTTAAAAACTTCTTTTAAATAATCTGTTTGCACCTTTATACTTTCTTCATCCATTCCATATTTTTTAGGTGGATTTTTACCTAATATAACATTTACATTTGGATATAGTTTTTTTATCCATTCAGCTCTTTCTTCTAGAGGTATATTAGTTACATTAGTATCATTTATTAAAACATATACTTTGTCCATTTCTTTTACTGCTGTATCTAATAAGAATTCATGTCCTTTATGGAAAGGTGCAAATTTTCCTATTGTAAAACCTATTTTCATCATTTTTCCTTCTCTTATATTACAAAAGCTGACTACAAAGAGCCAGCTTTTGCAATCTTATAATTTTTATTAATAATTTTCAGCTTTGATTTCGAAAAAAGCTTTTGGATGATTACATACTGGGCATACTTCTGGAGCATATTTTCCAATTACAATATGTCCGCAATTTCTACATTTCCAGATTCTTTCATCATCTTTGCTAAATACTAAACCATTTTCTACATTCTCTAATAATTTTAAGTATCTTGCTTCATGCTCTTTTTCTATTTTTCCAACTTGTTCGAATAGATATGCTATTTTGTCAAATCCTTCTTCTTTAGCTTCTTTAGCCATTCTATCATACATATCTGTCCATTCGAAGTTTTCACCTTCAGCTGCTGCTTTTAAATTTTCTTCTGTTGAAGGTATATCTCCACCATTTAATAATTTAAACCATAATTTTGCATGTTCTTTTTCATTGTCTGCTGTCTCTTGGAATATAGCTGCTATTTGCTCATATCCTTCTTTCTTTGCTTTACTTGCAAAATATGTATATTTATTTCTTGCTTGAGATTCTCCAGCAAATGCCTCCATTAAATTTTTCTCTGTTTTTGATCCTTTTAGTTCCATAATTCTACCTCCATTTCATTTTTTTCGATAATAATATATCACAAATTTTATTTTTATTCAAGTAAAAATAGAAAATAAAAATTTAGTATATGTATATTGGTACTATTAACAGCCTATTATAAAATATTCTAATTGTATATTTGAAATTTCGTAGTTTCGCGCAGTTTGGAGCTGTAAAATTCGAAGAATTTTAGCAGTGACAGTAAGAAACAAGAAATTTTAGAATATACAATTTAAAACCATTTATATAAACTGTAAATAGTAACGTATATTGACCATACAATATCATAAATTAGATTTTTTTATTTCTTCTTCACTTAGTCCAGTTATTTCTTTTATTTCTTCCATCGACATTTCCATTTCCTTTAATTTCTTTGCAATTTTAATTTTTTCATTCTTTTCTCCAAGAACCTTTCCTTTTTCTATGCCAGATTTTTCACCTAGCACTTTTCCTGTTTCTATTCCTTTTTCAATCCCTTCTTCCATTCCATGGACATAACCTGCTTTTCTAATTGCCTTTTCATCCATTATTGCTTTTTCTCTTAGTTCAGCTAATCTTCTTAATTTTTCATCTTCGCTCATTTCATGTACTGTTACTACTGCTTCTTCTATATCTTTATTTTTCTTCATTATCTCCTTAACCTCCTTAGTATTGGGGTCGTCTAGAAATAGCATCCATTGTGCCTTTTTATCATCTTTGTATTTTTCGTATGCTTTTCTTACTT
>CALXZS010000095.1 GCA_944393305.1 uncultured Clostridia bacterium
ATTGTAGTAATCTCTACAACCAGCGTCGGTAACCAAACACACGCCATTATATCCGTCTTCTGATTTTGTCCAATAATATCCCGTTCTTCCTTCTAAAGAGCTATCGTTTTCAACATATTTACTAAATACCCCTCCTCCAAGCAAAACAGAAAAGTCAGTTATTGCTGCTTTTGTTCCTCTTTTTTCTAATATATGTAATTTATTATCTCCAAAACATTGTTCTTGTGTTAAAAAAGTAAAATTACTCATATATATTACTCCTCTATGCTTATAAGCATTGCTTTATTATATTTTTATAAAAAGTTACTTTGTTTATATTATAGCATACGGCAGACTACATCCGCAACCTAAAAATCTTGCTTTTTATTACATTTTTTTGTCTGCAATAGCATAACAAGTTTTTTTACAATTCTTTTTTGCAATTTTTTATAACTAAAAAATTCGAACTCCAGGCATTACCTTTTGTTCGAATCTTTTCTTTTTTAGTCATGGTCATAAGTAAAGTATCTTATAGTCCATAATCCTGAAATTCCCACTAGGGTATATATTATTCTACTTACAACACTCATTGCACCAAAGATACTATCAACTAAGTTAAATCCAAATAATCCAATTAGTCCCCAGTTGATTGCTCCAATAATGACTAAAACTAAAGCTATTCTGTCAATTATTTTCATATCTTTCACTCCTATCTTTAAGCTTTACATAACTTATTTTATGCAAAATCATTTTTTTTATTCAAGATAAGAGAATTACTAATTTTTTCATTTTTTTAAAATTGTATATTTAAAATTATGCAGTACACGCGCAGTTTGGAGCTGTAAAATTCGAAGAATTTTAGCAGTGACAGCAAGTGTCAAATAATTTTCAAATATACAATTGTTAATAATATAAATTTTATACTTTATTTCTGATTTTTTGTAAAATTCCAAGAATCTTTACACATTTGCTCTAAATCCTTTTCTGCTTTCCAATCTAGCATTTTTTCTGCTTTTGTTGGGTCAGCATAACATTCTGCAATGTCTCCAGGTCTTCTAGCTGTAATTTCATATTTAATTTTTTGACCAGTTGCTTTTTCAAAATTTTCAACAATGTCTAATACTGAATATCCTTTACCTGTACCCAAATTGTATTCTTCTACACCAGTCATTTTATCTGCTCTTTTTAATGCTTTTAAATGACCTTTTGCTAAGTCTACAACATGTATATAATCTCTAACACCAGTACCATCATGTGTTGGATAATCATTACCAAATACATTTAGATGGTCTAATTTTCCAAGTGCTACTTGATTAATATATGGCATTAAATTATTTGGTATTCCATTTGGACTTTCTCCAATTAAGCCACTTTCATGTGCTCCTATTGGATTAAAATATCTAAGAAGTATTATGCTCCAATTATTATCTGATATGTATAAATCTTTTAATATTTGTTCAATCATTAATTTTGTTTGTCCATATGGATTTGTTGCTGAAAGTGGAAAATCTTCTTTTATTGGAACTGTCGCTGGATCTCCATATACAGTTGCTGATGAACTAAATATTATTTTTTTAACATTATGTTTTTGCATAAGTTCCAATAATACTAAAGTTCCATTTATATTGTTATCATAATATTCAAGTGGCTTTTCAACAGATTCTCCAACAGCTTTAAGCCCTGCAAAATGTATTACTGCTGTTATGTCTTTATTTTCTTCAAATACATTCTCTAATTCTTCTTCATTTCTTAAATCTACTTCGTAAAATTCAAAATCTTTGCCTGTTATTTGCTTAATTGCTTTTAATGCTTCTGGTTTACTATTTACAAAATTGTCTACAACTATTACTTTTTCTCCTTCATTTAATAATTCTACAACTGTATGTGAGCCTATATATCCTGCTCCTCCTGTTACTAATATTGACATATTTTCCTCCTTTTAATATTTATTTTTTATATAATTATAAGTATATCCTTTGATAAATATTATAATCTTTTAATATTTTTCGTACATACATATTAGTTTCTTTATATGGGATATTTTCAATATCACTGCCATCCGCTTTGATTATTCCTTCTTCAATCCATCCGATTAACAGTTCCCATTCCTGCATTATATGCTGCAAGTGCAATCATATCGTTTCCAAATATTTCTTTTAAATTTGCATAGTATTTTACGCCAATCTGTATATTTTTTTCTGGATTGTACAATGTTTCATTACTTGTATATTCCATTAGTTCATTTGTTGCTACTTCTTTTGCAGTATTATCCATTAATTGCATAAGCCCCATTGCTCCTTTATTTGAAACAGCATCATCATCAAAATTACTTTCTGCTTTTATAATTGCATAAACTAATAATGGGTCTATTTCATTTTCTTCTGCATATTTTTCAACATATTCTGAATAATCTTGTCTATAAACTAATTTTAGTATGTTATCTAAGTTTAATAATATTAAAATTAATGAAATTACAATTACTATAAGAATTAATATTATTTTTCGCACTTTTCTTCTCCTTGTTATTTTGCGTCATACCAAGTTTTAGCTTCAGATATTTCTACTTTTAAAGGTACATCTAAATTTGCTGCTTTTTCCATACTTTCTTTAAGTATCTTTTTAGCTTCTTCTTTTTGTTCTTCTTTTACCTCAATAATTAGTTCATCATGTACTTGCAATATTATTTTTGCATTAATTGTTTTTAAATTATCATATGCATGATTCATTGCTATTTTCATAATATCCGCTGCTGTTCCTTGTATTGGTGTATTCATAGCCACTCTTGAGCCAAATTGTCTAACCATATAATTATTTGATTTTAATTCAGGTACATATCTTCTTCTTCCAAATGCTGTTTCTACATATCCTAATTCTTCTGTCTTTTTTATTATATCATCCATAAAAGTTTTTATGCCCTTATATTTTTCCAAATAATTATCTATATATTTTTGTGATTGTTTCCTATCTATTTTCAATTGTTGAGATAATCCAAAAGCTGTTATTCCATATATTATTCCAAAATTTACAGCTTTTGCTCTTGACCTTTGCTCTTTTGTTACTCTATTTATTGGCACACCAAATACCTTTGAAGCTACTTCTTTATGAATATCCTCATCATTTTGAAATGCTTTTATCATGTTTTCGTCTTTAGCAATATGTGCAAGAACTCTTAATTCAATTTGAGAATAGTCTGCATCTATAAATATATTTCCTTCTCCTGCTTTAAAAGCTTTTTTTACATTTTTTCCTTCGCCTTCATGACTTGGTAAATTTTGAAGGTTTGGATCTGTACAACTTATTCTACCTGTTGCTGTTATTGTCTGATTAAATACTGCATGTATTTTATTATCTTTAGGATTTATATATGGAATTATTCCATCTACATATGTAGAAGTTAATTTTACTAAGCTTCTATATTCTAGCACTTTTTCTACTATTGGATGCTCTTCTTTTATTCCTTCTAATGTTTCTACATCTGTTGCATATCCTTTTTTATTTTTCTTTGGCTCTGTTAATTTTAATTTTTCAAATAAAATTTTTCCTAGTTGTTGTGTCGAATTTATATTAAACTCTTCTCCTGCTAAATCATATATTTCTTTCATAACATTGTTAAGTCTTTGTTTTAACTCTTTTCCAAAGTCTTCTAATTCAGCTTTATTTACTGTTATTCCATTATACTGCATTTCTCCAAGAACTTTTACTAATGGCATTTCTATATCATCAAATAAATGAGCCGAACCTTCTTCTTGCATTTTTTTCATTGTAAGTTCATAAAGTTTCTGCAAAGCATATACATAAACTCCTATTTCGTCTTTATTCGACATTTCTTTTACTTGTTCAAACATATTTAGTTGGATTTCTTCTTTTTTTGGTATTAATTCATCCAAATCTATATCTAAATATTGAGCAGATATATCTTTTATATTGTGCTTTATGTTTGTTGGATTTAATACATATGCTGCAACTTCTGCATCATATTTTATTCCTTTTAAATTGATTCCATATTCTTTTAATAATACATAGTCTTCCTTTATATTAAATCCAATTTTATTTATTTTTTCATTTTCAAATATTTCTTTTAATTTTTGTATATCTTCATTTCCATTTAGCTTTATATAAATTATATTGTCTCTATTTTCATATATTCCTATACCAAGAATGTCCTTTTTTATAATTCTTGTTTCATCATTTGACTCTCTAGTTTCTAAATAAAAAATTAATTTTTCTTTTATTTTAATATCTTCTACTTTTACCTCTTTTACATTTATTTTTATTGCTTCTGTTTTTGCTTCTATTTCTTTATTTAAGCCAAATCTTTCAATAAATCTATTAAAATTTAATTTTTTAAATATTTCTGCTACTTTTTCTCTGTCCCAATCTACAATTTTTGCTTCTTCTAAATTGTCTATTGGTGCATTAATTTTTATTGTACCTAGTTCTCTAGATAGTTCTGCTAAATCTCTATTTTTTATTAATGTGTCTTTTAATTTTGATGTTAAATCTACTGTTCCTTCTTCTAATGCTTTATATAAATTATCTATTGTTTTAAATTGTTTTATAAGGCTTGTACCTGTTTTAGGTCCGACATTTGGAACTCCTGGTATTTCGTCTGAAGAATCTCCCATTAAAGCTTTTACTTCTATTAAATCTATTGGTTCAAGTCCATATTCTTCTTCTACTTTTGCTTTTGTATATATTTCTGTTTCAGTTTTTCCCATCTTTGTTCTAGGTATTCTTACTGTAATATTATCTTCAATTAATTGAAATAAGTCTCTATCTCCAGATAGTATATATACATCTTTTCCGTCTTTTGCAAATTTTTTGGAATATGTACCTAAAATATCGTCTCCCTCATAATCTGCAAGTTCTACTACTTTTATGTTCATAGCATTTAGTATTTCTTTTATAATTGGCATTTGTTCAGCAAGCTCATTTGGCATTCCATGTCTATGCTTTTTATATCCTTCATAGATGTTTTTTCTTACATCTGCTGCTGTTTTTGAGTCAAATGCTACTACCATATATGTTGGCTCTACTTCCTCCATATTTTTGAACATTATAGATAGAAAACCATAAATTGCATTTGTATATTTGCCGTCTTTTGTTGTTAGCATTTTATTTCCCATTATTCCATAAAATGCTCTATTCATAATACTGTTTCCATCTATTAATAAAACTTTTTCCATTAATTTTCTCCTAATTATTTTTTCTTTTTTCCCTAGATATAATATCAAAAAGATAAGAATTATTCAACTGTTTTTATAAATAATTTATCTCATCCACCTAAAATTTTCTCCTAATTTTTCATTTCAATTTTATATATTTTTAGCATATAAGCATTATAGTATTGATTATATCTCTCTATATATTCTTCTCTCATATCTATTGTTTTA
>CALXZS010000096.1 GCA_944393305.1 uncultured Clostridia bacterium
TTGTAATCATTAAATAGTCTAATATTTTTATAGTCTAAATTTTCTTTTATCCATGTTGCTGCTTCTATTGGATATGACGATGGATTTATATATTGTGCATTACTATTTGGTACATATACATAATAACTTATTGAAAATACAAATAATATTGTTAGCACTTCTCCTACTGTTGTTGTCATAAATGACATTACTTCATTTGTTCCTTTTTTATCATGTTTTGTAAGTATATCTGCTAGTACTTTGGCAAATACCATTCCTCCAAACAACACTAACATTGATACTTGTCTTCTACTCATAAGAGCAAGAAGCGTTAGCCCACCTACCATGAATACATCTCTTAATCTAATTTTTACATCAGAAAAGATTAATAATCCAATAAATAGAGCTAGTGATATTAGTATAGGTTTGTTGTTTATTAATGTTAGTGGTAAATGTTCACTTATACTTTCAGTTGTATTACCTTGCATTATTTTTAATGTATAAGTATATGGCATATCTCCTATTGGTGTTAATAGTCCAGTAAATAAGCATACTACCATAATTAAAATTAGCCATTTGATTCTGTCTATTTTTTCTATTTTTAATTTATATGGTCTTTTTCTTTTTTCTATTTGCTTAGCAGTATCTAACTCATGTTTTTGCTCTATTTCTTCTAATTCTTTATTTAATGAAGCAAGTTTAGTTTGATATTTCGTAGCTTCTTGTTTTGAAACTTTTTTTAGTTTTTCATTTGTCCTTTTTATTTTTAAATTTAAAAATGTTTTATATGCTTTAAATGGTAAATGTGCATCTATAATTAATCTTACTACATATTCGCCTATATATGGTAGGTATAATACAAAGTAAAATGGAAATACCGCTGCATGCACATTTGCAATAGCTATTGGTATTATTATGAGTCCTACTGCATATCGCTTTTTTCCACTTTCTAAGAATTTTTCTATAAATAATATAGTAAGTACGAATAGTACAAATGTTAATAATTGTGCTCTAGCTGTAATATAATCTTGCATTAAATACATTTGTCCAAGGGTTATAGCAAATGCTATTAATGAATTCTTAGATATTTTCTTAACTGTAAAATACAGAGTTATGCCTAGTATAATTGAGAGTATTGCAGTAGATATATATATTCCTACATTTCCTCCCATATAATCATAAATTAATGATATTATTACATCATAAAGCCAATGTGGGTATGTATATGGTAAGTCATGTATTGAATAATGATCTATTCCATCAATTCCATCTACTCTAATACTTTGTCCTAATTTTATTGTATAAAATGTATCGTTTTGAAATTCTTTAGGCGTTAGTGCAAAACAAAATACAGCTATGCAAAAAACAGCTAAAATATTGAATGCTATTTTCAAAACTTTTTTATTCTTATCTGTAATTTTTTTTCTTTCTTCCATACTTCTTTCCTTTTTTATTTTATAACTATGTTATAGATTTTGTTTGGTACATATATTTCTTTTACTATATTTTTGTCTGTTAGCAATGTTTTTATTTTTTCATTATCATGTACAATTTTTTCTATTTCGTCTTTGCTTAAATCTTTTTTTACTTTTATTGTAGTTTTTAGTTTTCCATTAAATTGTACTGGTAATTCAAATGTATCTTCTTCGATTTTGGTTTCATCGTATTTTGGCCATTTTTCATATGCTATACTTTCCTCATGTCTTAGTCTATTCCATAACTCTTCTGTTATATGAGGGGCTACTGGATTTAGTAATTTCAAAAATCCTTCTGCATATTCTAAAGGCAATACATTTTCTTTCATTGCATTATTTATAAATATCATCATCTGTGATATTGCTGTATTAAAATCCATATTTTCATAGTCTTTTGTAACCTTCATTACAGTATAGTTATATGTTTTCTCAAGATTTTTATTCTCTTCTTCTTTTATTTTTCCCGTTTCTGTGTAAAGTCTCCATACTCTATCTAGGAATTTTTTAGAACCTTCTACACCATTAGGATCCCATGGTTTTGTGCTATCAATTGGTCCCATAAACATTTCATACACTCTTAAACTATCTGCACCATACTCTTTTACCATGTCATCTGGATTTATAACATTTCCTTTTGATTTACTCATTTTTTCGCCATTTGTTCCTAGTATCATTCCTTGATGACGTAATTTTTTAAATGGTTCTTTTACTGGAACAATGCCTTTATTGTATAAATAGTTGTTCCAGAATCTTGAATATAGCAAATGTCCTACTGCATGTTCTGGTCCACCCATATAAAGGTCAACTGGCATCCAATGTTTTAATAGTTTAGGGTCTGCTATTTCTTTATCATTATGTGGATCAATGTATCTTAGGAAATACCAACTAGAACCAGCAGAACCTGGCATTGTACTTGTTTCTCTTTTTGCTTTTTTTCCTTCAAATGTTGTATTTACCCAATCTTTTGCTTTTTCTAAAGGTGATGCTCCATCTTTTGAAGGTTTATAGTCTTCTAGTTCTGGTAAAATTAATGGTAAATCTTCATCTGCTAATACATGAATTTCATTATTTTCAGTAAATACGATTGGTATTGGTTCTCCCCAATAACGTTGTCTTGCAAATATCCATTCACGTATTTTATAATTTACTTTTTTATGTCCTATTTTTCTTTCTTCTAACCAATTTGTTATTTTATTTATTGCATCTTCTTTATTTAGTCCATCTAGGAAATCTGAGTTGATATGTTTTCCATCTCCTACATATGCTTCTTTTTCTATATTTCCGCCTTCTAATACTTGAATTATTGCTATTCCAAATTTCTTAGCAAATTCATAATCTCTTTGGTCATGTGCTGGAACTGCCATTATTGCACCTGTACCATATGTCATTAAAACATAGTCTGAAATCCAAATTGGCATTTTCTTTCCATTTACAGGATTTATGGCATAACAACCAGTAAATTCTCCTGTTTTTTCTTTATTTAGTTCTGTTCTTTCTAAATCTGATTTTGTAGCTGCTTTTTGTTTATATTCTTCTACTTTTTGTTTATATTCTTCTGTTGTTATTTCTTTAATTAGAGGATGTTCTGGTGAAAGTACACAATATGTTGCACCAAATAAAGTATCTGGTCTTGTTGTAAATACAGTAAATTCTTTATCTGTATTTTCTACTTTGAATGTTACTTCTGCTCCAACAGATTTTCCAATCCAATTTCTTTGAATTTCTTTTGTTGATTCAGGCCAATCAAGTTCATTTAATCCCTCTAATAGAATTTCTGCATATTCTGGAATATCCATAACCCATTGTTTCATATTTTTTCTTATGACTGGGAAACCACCTCTTTCACTTTTACCATTTATAACTTCATCATTTGAAAGAACTGTTCCTAATTCTTCACACCAATTTACTGGCATATCTACAAGTTTTGCTAGACCATCTATATATAATTGTTTAAAAATCCATTGTGTCCATTTATAATATGATGGATCACAAGTTGAAATTTCTTTACTCCAATCAAATGAAAGACCTAACATTTTTAATTGTCTTTTAAATGTTCCTATATTCTTTTTTGTAAATCCTTCTGGATGATTTCCTGTTTTTATTGCATATTGTTCAGCAGGAAGGCCGAATGAATCCCATCCCATTGGATGTAGTACATTATATCCTTGCATTCTTTTCATTCTACATACAATATCCGTAGCTGTATATCCTTCTGGATGACCTACATGTAAACCTTCTCCTGATGGATATGGAAACATATCTAATACATAATATTTTGGCTTTGAGAAATCCCATACATCAGTTTTAAATGTTTCGTGCTCGTCCCAATATTTTTGCCACTTAGGTTCTATTTCTTTAAAGTTATACATAAATCTCTTCCTTCCCTTATTTCCGTAAATTTACATGGTAATATTATACTACACTTTTTACAAAAAATCTATATGTTTTATTAATTTGCATGTTACAGAAACGTAATATTTTTTTAATGCATTTGTAATATATTTTTGCTTATTATGGTGTATAATAGTTTCAGTTAAACTAAGGAGAATTTATATGGATACAATTGATTCAGAATTAGAAAAGAATGGAATAAATGTTATTTGTCCTATAAGTACATTAAATGTTAATGAAATTGCTACTTATGTTGCAAGACTTTTGTGTTCCAAAATGCCTGAACTAAAACTTAATTATAATACTGTTTTTATGAGTATTTCAAGATTACCAATGTATATAGCTGAACTTCCAGAAGGACAAGCTGACGCTTGTTACTTTTATAAAAACTCTTCTATTTATTTTAGAAAAGGGCTTACTTTTGATAAAATAAAAAAATTGGCTGTTCATGAATCAATACATCATCTTCAAGAAGTAAAAGATTCTAAAGGTAATTTGAAAAAATTAGGTTTATGCACTTATTCTGGCTTTAAGGCTTTTGGAAGTGCTTTAAATGAGGGCGCTGTTCAGCTTATTTCTTCTTATCTTGTTGGTGAAAAAACTGATGTAGTGAAATATTATGATATTACACTTCCAACTGATAGTCCATCATATTATCCTTTAGTATGTAATTTGGTAAAACAAATTGGTTATGTTTCAAATTTTGCTACTATGTTTGATAGTACAATTTATGCAAATACTTTGTTTTTTGAAAAATTTATATCTGCATGTGGTGAAGATGAAGCTTTTAGAATACAACAAAATTTAGATGAATTAGTCCTTTTAGAAGAAAAAATAGCTAAAATTTCCGAAAAAATTCAAACAGAGGATTTATCTTATAGGAAATTTAAATCTGCAACAGATAAAATAAATTCATATAAAGCAAAAATAAGAAAGGTATTTATTTCAACTCAGAATTTAATTATAACATCTTTCTTTGATAAGGAAACTAATAATTTACTTTCTATAACAAGAATTGAAGAATATAGAAAATATTTATACAGTTTTAAAAATTTAATTGGAACTGTTGATGGATATACATTTTTCAATGATTATTATATAAATAAAATGAATGAATTAGATGAAAGATATGAGGCTATTACTAATAATAAAGCCTTAACACTTGTAAAGCGTTCTAAAGTAAGTATTTTCTTTAATTCTATTAAACGTTTACTTGTTGGGAATGCAAGTGAATATGAAAGAGATAATAACTTACATTAAAATATAGAAAATTCCTTAATTTTTCTTTTGATATAACAAAAATAGGTAATATGAATTTTGTATTACCTATTTTTGTTATTTAATGTTACTATTCAAAGTTTTGATTATATTTTTAGCTTTAATATATGTTCTTAAACATTTCAAGTGAGCGTAGGCGACGTAGGAGCGGAGCGTAACGTGCGAGCGTTGAAGCGCAAGCGAACCGCGAAGTGAAATGTGAAAGAATGTATATTAAAGTTTAAGCAA
>CALXZS010000097.1 GCA_944393305.1 uncultured Clostridia bacterium
GTTGCTTTCAATATGAAAGCTTTCACGTCCCCCTCATTGCACTCGATGATTACTCTGACGAAGCTCCCCGTGTAATTTTCGCAGACCCCACTCTTTTGAAGGATTGCAAGCCTCTGTAAGGTGGTTTGTAATTCGACAGCAAAGAGACCAGCAATTGCTGGTCTCTTCGCTATGTTTATATATGTTTATTTTATCAAATCCTACAACATATACATTCTCAACGCTTTCGCGTCTTTCCATACCTTTACTCCTCTAATTCGCAAATATACTGTCAAATTCTTCTCCAGTAATTTTTTCTTTTTCTACAAGTATTTCTGCTACTCTATCTAATTTATCTCTATGTTCACTTAAAATAGCTTTTGCTTGCTCATATGCTTTATCTATGATGTTTTTTATTTCCTCATCAATAATTCCTGCTGTCTCTTCTGAATAAGATTTCTCATGTCCCCAATCTCTTCCGATAAATACTTCATCTTGGTCTGAACCAAGTGTAATTGTTCCTATTCTCTTGCTCATACCATATTTTGTTACCATTGCTTTTGCAATTTGTGTAGCTCTTTCTATATCATTACTTGCTCCTGTTGAAATATCTCCTAATACTAATTCTTCTGATGCTCTTCCTCCAAGTAGTGACACAATATTTTCCAGCATTTCTGTTTTTGAAATAAATGATTTATCTTCTGTTGGTCTATACATTGTATAGCCACCAGCCATTCCTCTTGGGATGATTGATATTTCATGTACTGGGTCCTGTGTTTTTAAATATCTACTTACAACAGCATGACCACCTTCATGATATGCAACCAATTTCTTTTCTTTATCACTTCTTACTCTTGTTTTCTTTTCTGGTCCCATAGTTACTTTAACCATGGCATCTTCTATTTCTCTTTCGCCTATTTCATGTTTGTCTCTTCTTGCTGCTAAAAGTGCTGCTTCATTTAATACATTTTCTAGGTCTGCACCTGTAAATCCTGATGTATTTTTTGCAATTATATTTAAGTCTACATCGTCTGCTAGTCTTTTCTTTTTTGCATGAACTTCAAGTATTTGCTCTCTTGCTTTTACATCTGGTGCAGGTACTACTATTTGTCTATCAAATCTACCTGGTCTTAATAATGCTTTATCTAATACATCTGGTCTATTTGTTGCTGCTAATACTATTACACCTTCATTTGCTGCGAATCCATCCATTTCAACTAACATTTGATTTAATGTTTGTTCTCTTTCATCATGTCCTCCACCAAGACCAGCTCCTCTTTGGCGTCCTACTGCGTCTATTTCATCTATGAATATTATACATGGTGCATTTCTCTTTGCTTCTTCGAATAAATCTCTTACTCTTGAAGCACCAACACCAACAAACATTTCAACAAAGTCTGAACCACTTATTATGAAAAATGGTACTCCTGCTTCTCCTGCAACTGCCTTAGCTAATAGAGTTTTACCAGTACCTGGTTGACCAACTAATAGAACTCCTTTAGGTATTCTTGCTCCCATGTCTGTGAATTTTCTTGGATTTTTCAAAAATTCTACTATTTCTTGTAATTCTTCTTTTTCTTCATCTATTCCTGCTACATCTGCAAATGTTACTTTATTCTTATCATTTGAATTTAACATTCTAGCTCTACTTTTTCCAAATGTCATTGTTCCTTTTTGTTGTCCGCCAGTTCCACCTAAGAAAAGCATTGCCATTAGTACTAATAGTAGTATTGAAGAAATTGGAAGTAGTAAGTCTGAAACTATTAATAAAAATGATTTGTCTGCTTCTACTACATTTATACTATTATTTTGCATAGATGCATTTAAGTTTTCCATTAAATTATCTACACTTGGAATATTTACATTTTTAATATTAGAATCATTTTTTAATTTGACTCTTGCACTTTCTCCGCCATATTCTATTTCTATATCTGTTACTTCGCCAGCTTCTATTTTTGTTAGCAATTCAGAATATGTTAATTCTGTATTTGATCCATTTAAAATGGCTGGTATTACAAATAATAATATGATTCCTATTATTAACCATACCGCTAAAGTTTTTATACTGTTTTTCAATTTAATGCCTCCTACTTTTTTATTAATCATATTGAAGAGTATCACAATATGTTTATTAATGCAATAGTTTTTTAGAAACTTTTTTCTTGTAACCCTTGGTACATCTACATTTTTCCTTACGGAAATTAAGATAATGCCATAAAAATTATTTTTTTATTTTTTATTAAAATTTTTAAATTTTTGTTAGGAATTATATATTTATTTCCTACATTTCTCATGCAAATTTTAATTATGTCATCTATATTGATTTTTTCAATATTTCTCGCACTTCCAAGTAACTTTTCTATTGTATACATTATTAATTTTTCTTTAATTGTAACATCTAATTCATTGAAATTTTTTAGGTCAATTGCTATGTTCCCTAAGGATTCCTCTGCTATTTCTTTATATGTTTTTTCTACTACTTTATTTATGTATTCATTTTCTTCTTCTATTATTTTAGATAATCTACTCAAATTTTTAATTATATTTGGATTTAATTCTTTTAAATATGGAATAAGTTCATTTCTTATTTTATTTCTTTTATATATTGTTTCTTTATTTGTATAATCTATTCTTGGCTCTAATTTATTTTTTTCGCAGTATTCTTCTATTTCTTCTCTTTTGCAATTAATTAAAGGTCTAATATATTTATTGTATTCTAAGGGTTTTATTCCCTCTAAGCCATTTAATCCACAACCTCTAATTAAATTAAGTAGCATTGTTTCCGCATTATCATTCATATTATGTGCTATTGCAATTTTATTTGCATTTTCTTTTTTTGCTATTTCATCAAAAAATTTATATCTTTCATTTCTTCCTATTTCTTCAACACTACCTTTTTCCTTTTCAGCAATTTCTGATATATTTACTCTTTTTATATAACATTTTATATTCATTTTTTCGCATACGTTTTCCACAAATTGCTCATCATCTGTGGAATCTTCTCTAATTAAATGGTTAACATGTGCCACTACTATATCATAATTTAGTTTTTCTTTGTATTTATTTAAACACGCCAAAAGAGTAATAGAGTCGGGACCACCTGATACCCCAACTACTATTTTATCTCCTTTGTTTATTAAATTATTTTCTTTTATTGTATTTAAAAAGTTCGCTTCTAGTTTATCTAGTCTTTTACTCATTATTTCCTCCAATTTTTCAATTTGGGACGGTCCTTAATTAAAAATATTTTTGAAAAAGGACCGTCCCAAATTGAAAATTATCCATTATATTTATTAGCAAATTTCGTATAACTTGGCATCCACAATAATTCTACTGTTCCTGTTGGTCCAGCTCTATGTTTTGCAATTATTACTTCTGCTATGTTTTTTGCCTCGGTTTCTGGATTGTAATAATCATCTCTATACAAAAACATTACTATATCCGCATCTTGCTCTATTGAACCAGATTCACGAAGGTCTTGTAACATTGGTCTATGGTCTGGTCTTGCTTCTGGTGCACGAGACAACTGAGAAAGTGCTATTACTGGCACATTTATTTCTTTTGCTAGTATTTTTAATGATCTACTTATTTCAGCTATTTCTTGCTCTCTACTTTTTGTATTCCCGCTACCTTGAATAAGCTGTAAGTAGTCTATAACTACAAGTCCGATATTTTTCTCTAGTTTTAGTTTTCTACATTTTGCTCTTATTTCTGCTATATTTATTCCTGCGCTATCATCTATATATATTCCTGCTGATTCTGATAATTCGCCTGATGCAACTGCAAGCTTTGACCATTCTTCATCTGAAATATCTCCTTTTGATACCTTTTCACTATCTACCATTGCTTGTGAACAAAGTATTCTGTTTGCGCATTGTTCTTTTGACATTTCGAGACTGAATACTACTACTGGAGTATTAGCACTTACAGCTGCATATGTTGCAATATTTAATGCAAAAGCTGTTTTTCCCATTGCTGGTCTTGCTGCAATTAACACTAAGTCTGAATTATGAAATCCTGCGGTTTTATTATCTAGGTCTATAAATCCAGTTGCTACACCTGTTATATGTTGCTTTTGGTTATATAATTGTTCTAATTCTGTAAATGAATCTACTAAAATATCTCTTATTGAACTATATCCTTTTTGAGATTTTCTTTGCATTAAATCAAATATTTTCTTTTCAGCATTGTCCATCAAAACTTCTACTTCTTCGTTTTGGTTATATCCTATTTCTATTAATTGATTTGCTGTTTTTATTAAACTTCTTAATATTGATTTTTCTTCTACAATTTTTATGTATTTCTCAACATTGGCAGTAGTCGGTACTTTTTCTGGTAATGATACTAAATATTCTAACCCGCCAACAGGTTCTAATTTTCCAATTGATGTTAGTTCATCTTTTAATGTTATTATATCTATTGGTTCTGCTTTGGCATATAAATTCATTATTGCGCCATATATGGTTTTATTATCTTCTCTATAAAAATCTTCTGGTTTTAATACTTCTATTGCAGATATTACAGCATCTTTATCTGTCATCATACTTCCAATTACTGCTTGTTCTGCTTCATCATCATGTGGTGGTACTTTTCCTAAATCCATTTTATATCCTTTCGTTTAAACTGTTTTTATTATAAAATTGTATATTTAAAATTTTGAAATATACAAGAAATATGAATAATTTTACGCCCCAATTACATGAACTTTTAATTTCCCATTTACACCTTCAAATAGTTTTAGGTCTACATTGAAAATTCCTGTCTGTTTTATTGTTTCTTTTAATTCTATTTTCTTTTTGTCTACATTGTAGTTATATTGTTTTTGCAATTGTTCAGATATTTCTTTTGCTGTTACTCCACCAAATATTTTTCCGTTTTCTCCTGCTTTTACGTTTATTTTCAAAATAATTTTTTCTAATTTTTTTGCTAATTCTTCCGCTTCTGCTTTTTCAGTCATTTTTTTATGCTTAGCAGAATCTTGTTTTGATTTTAGTTTTGCTAAGTTTTGTGTATTAGCTTCTACTGCTAGTTTTTTCGGAAATAAGAAGTTTCTTGCATAACCATCATTTGCATTTACTATTTCATCTTTTTTTCCTACGCCCTTAACGTTTTCTAATAATATTACTTTCATCCTATTCTCCTTTCTTAGCTGTTTTTGGGAGGTGTCCCCAAAAACAGCTTCAAAAAATCAGTTTTCTATTTCGAAGAAATATTCATTTATTCTATTTTTTAATTCTTGTATTGCGTCTTCCATACTAATATTTTCAAGTTGTGCACCGGCTAGAGTTATATGTCCTCCTCCACCTAGTTTTTCTAAGATTAGTTGGACATTTATTCCACCTATTGACCTACCACTTTTAT
>CALXZS010000098.1 GCA_944393305.1 uncultured Clostridia bacterium
ATCTCCTAAACATATGATTTTATCTACTTTTCTTTTTTCTATATCTTTTAGAGTTGCTTTTAATGCTTCTAAATTCCCATGTATATCTGAAATAACTGCTATTTTCATTATTTTATGACCTCCATTATTTCATTTTCTTATTATTATCTTTTTCTAATTTATAGTCTATTCGCAAAATATTCTCTTGTTCATCTACTTTTATATGTAAGTTAAAATTGCAATTATCCTCTATTAAGCCTTTTATAAGAAATTTATCTAATAATATTATATTCGACAATATTTTTTCTTTTTTTAATAATTCATCTATATCTATCCACTCTGATGTATTTTCCTCAAACTCCTGTGGTTCTCCTTCATATTCCTTAGAGATAAATGTGTCAAATATAAACATTCTATCTGGATATTCTATTGTCATAATTCCTTTATATTTTAGATTTTGTATATTTATTCCTGTTTCTTCTTTCATTTCTCTTATTGCTGTTTGCTTTGGGTTTTCTCCTTCCTCAATTTTGCCTCCAGGTATATCGTAATATCCTTCTTTTTTATTACCTTTTTTATATTTTGTTACTACTACTTCATTGTCTTTTATTAAATAGCATCGTACTGCCTTTCTTATTGGCTTATCCATAATATTTCTCTCCAATCCTATATATATTCTGAATCCCTTATATTTTTAATTATATCAATTCTTCTTTTACATCTAGCCAATTATTTACTCTTACTATTCCTTTAGCTTTAAGTTCGTTATCAGTTAATTTTTTATTTCTAAATTCTGTAAATAATAACTTTTTATCACAATTTTCTAAATTTGATACTCTATCATCAATTCCTATGTCATATTTTATTTATGTAGTTTGACAAAATCTACTTTTTCTAAAAATTCTATTAAATAATTTGAGAAATTCCCTACTACAATAACTTCATCCATATCAATCATAATAGTTTTTTTATCCATTCTTATTTTCCTCCGTTTTAAAACTTGCTATAAAAACGTCGCAAATTTCATATTTTCCTTATTTATATCATAAAATCCGTATAAAAACAATTATTTCCAGAAATTAATATAAAAGAGATTGCCACTTTTATATATAACAACCTCTTTGTATTATTATCTGTTTAAATTCCTATCCTTTTTCTCTGTTTTGGTAATATCTTCTTGAGTTCTCTTCATTTGTGTTTCAATTTTTATAACTTCTTTAACTTTTGGTGTATCTTCTAAAATATAATTTGCTATTTTTAGATTTTTTCTATATTTATCTAGCATAGTAGTACATTCATCTCGCTTTGTTTTGTATTCTTTTATTAGAATATCATCTGTACAATTTCTTAGCTTATTTCTATATTTTTGTCTTAAATTGATAACACTTTCTATATCTTTTTCAGTTTGTGAAATATAGTTTTTTACATCATCAAATGTTTTTAATTTTCCTGTCACAATAAGTCTAATTTCATTAGTATATCGTTGCATTTTTCTGACTTCTTGTTTCATTTCTGGAGATAGTGGTTTGTAATTTTCTCGTTTTGGTATTAAGCCTAATAAATGAAATAGTAATATAAAAAGTACATCAATTCCACTCATTTTACTAATATCTTTTAAATTTCCTTTATATTTATAAACTTTATATTTTGTATAATTCTTTTTTGGTTTTATCAATTTATAATATTCATCTTGCACATAATATGGATTTTGAAAAACTCTTTCTGCAATATTTTTCGGTAAATACTTTTCTCCTAACTGATACATTCTTACTGCTTTTTTATCATTCATTGAACGAATTGTAGGATACTTTCGATTATTATCATCATTTATAATATAGCCTTTTTTATACATTATCTTTTTAAATTGTGAATAAGTTACACACATTCCCATTGCTTCATCCATAGCTTGTCTCATTAGATTATATTTCGTTGGCTCTCCTCGTTTTTCTGCAAAATATATACTTCTTGGTGTTTTTCCTTTTGGCTTTTCAATAATTGTTAGTCCATATTCTCTACATAGTTCATCTGATAACTCTCTGAAATGATAATATGCTTCTTTGTTACAATTAAACTTCTTTCCTGTAAACATATTTACTGAATTTACCACAAAATGATTATGATATGTGCCAGTATTAAAGTGTGTTGCAACTACTACTTGATATTCACTCCACATCTTTTCTGCTAATTCTACTCCGATTTTGTGTGCTAATTCTGGCGAAACTTCTCCTGTTTTAAAACTTTGGTATGCGTGATATGCAACATTTCCTGTAATTTTATCAAATCTATTTTGTATTGCTGTCATTTCTTCATAAGCTGTTTTGGCTTTACAATTTACTCCTGTTACATACATAGTCTTCTCATTTTTATCTATGGTTTTCTCATCATTTTCTGCATATTTTAATACTTGTTTTAAATCAGAAAATGTTGTCTTTTCTGGATTTTTTGCATAGCTTATTACTCGAGAGATACTATCTTTAATTGCCCATATTTTCGTTGTTGCCACTCACATCATCTCCATCTTTTTTGTAATTGTAAATGTCTAAAAAATCACTTTGCATTTTTGTTATCTTGTCTTTTATTTCTTCATCACTCATATAAGAAAACTCATTTTTTAATTCAACAATTCCATTGTAAATTTTACGAAGTTCTTCATCTGGTATTGAATAAATTTCTTTTTGCAATCCTGATTTTCTTAAATAAGCTGACAAATTCAAGTTACTTTTTTTAGCATTTCTTTGTAATTTTTTCTTTTCATTTTCACTCACTCTAACATTAATTCCTATTGTTCTATTTCTCATAATTTTTCACTTCCTTTTTATAAATTCCCATTCTATTTTTTATAAAATCTTTTAAAAAATTTTTAATTTCTTATTCAATTTTAATTTCTATTTTTTTGTTTCATAAGGTAGGGGTTATAGGGGTAGATTTTTCCCCTTTCAGCATAAGCTGTCGGTTTTGTGGCAATACAAAACCTATGCTCGCTACACTTATAGACATTAAATTTGGCAATACATTTGCCTGTTTGCTCCTACCAGTAATTTCTTATGCATATATTAGTTCTTTTAATATAATTTCTTCTGCTATATTCTTAAAATTATTCATCATACTAAACCAATATAATTGTTCTGTATTTTTCATTTCTTCTGTTAAATTATTTTGTTGTTTTAGTTGCTCAATTAGAATGTTAATTCTTGTTTGTGCTGTTTCTTGAATCTCTTTTAAATGTTTATTCAATGTTCCATTCATGAACATTATTGTATATTCTGCTTTCTTATTTTCTTTTAGAAATTTTAATCTCATTCTTCCGTATTTATTTAATATAATTTTTTCTTCTTTCTCTAAAACTAAATTGGGCATAAAATAATCTCCAACCTTTGTATATTCAATTTCATATTTATTTTCAATATTGTTGTTTCTTACTTCTTTATTTTCCATTTTCAATTCCTCCATTATAATTTTTAACTAACTTTCTTTCGTTCCTTTACTCTAATTGCTCCTACAATTCTATTTGCTTTTTTCTGTGGATACTTTTTATCATCTGTTATTAATTCGACTAATTTAAAAAGTTTTTCTCCATTATCATTTGTTTCATCTATTGTAAGGTATTTTTTCTGATAACCTTTTTTGGGTTCATCCAGTCTTGCCACTTCATAATAAGATACTTCGTAATAGTCATTTAATCGTTCAATATATTCTTGTAGTTCTTGCTTGTCCATCATAACTGTTGTTCTAACTTCTTTGTCTTTTTCATCTGCAATAGTCATATCAAACATTCCATTTTGCATTAGTTTATATATTTGCTCTATAAATGTTTTTCTTAATTTCATGTTTACTAGCTTATAATCGCCTTTACTATCTTTTTCAACTGTAATACTTTCTAGGAAGTTTGATATAAATTCTTGTTTTTCTTCTTTATCTTTGTTTTTCCATTCTGCCATTAGCATGTCATAAAATTTATTTGAACGAATTAGTTTTCCTTTTTCTACATCTCTATCTGCCATTAAATGTTGTGGACTAAAAGATTGTCTATTTAAGTCTATTGTTTCTATTCTTTTTTGTTATAGTAATTCTAATTTTTCATCAATTGCTTTATATTCTTTTGAAAATTCTTCTACATCAACTATTTCTTTCAAGTATGCTTCTTTTATTCTGTTCTTTTGATTTCTTAATGTATTTATTTCTTTATCAAGTTTATCTGTATTTTTCTCTTTTTTATCTGCTAAAACAGGATAAAAGTATTTTTTTACTGTCATATCATATTCTATTAAATCCATTATCATTGGCATAACTTGTTCTTCTATTAAATCCTCACGAAGATATATTTTGCATTCTGAACAATGGTAATACATATATTTTTTCTTTTTACCACCAGTTCCTTTACTGCCCATCAATTTGCCACATTTAGGACATTTCATTTTTTGCATAAAGATATAAACTCTATCTCTGCAATAAGCTCTTTGATTTTTCTCTTTTTGTATTTGTACATCTTCAAACATTGCTCTAGTAATAATAGGATCTACTACATTAGGATATATTACAGGCTCTTTTCCTTGTTCTTTTGCTACTCTTTTAAATCGTTCATAATCTCCTACATAAATTTTGTTATTTATTATTTTTTCTATGGTAGAATCATCCCATTTTTTAGGCTCTAAAACCTTTTCTTCGTTTAAAATATTAGCTATCGTTTGATAACTTTTACCTTGTAAATATAAATTAAATATTCTAATAATAATATCTTTTGTTGTTTCATCAATTATAACTTTCTTTGTTTCATCTCGTTTATAACCTAGTGGACAAGTTCCGTGGAAGATGTCCAGATTTTATTGCACCTGTTAGACCAAATTTTGTTCTTTCTGATACTATTTCAATCTCTAACTGAGACAAAACTGTTAGCATTCTAACAAAAAATCTCCCATTAGCAGTTGAAGTATTTACATCATCTCTATCACATACCAAATAGCAATGATATTCTTCTAGTTCTGAAATTAATACTTCTAAATCTCTAACAGACCTTGTAATTCTATCTAGTTTATAGGCAATAATATAATTAATTTTACCTGCTCTCATATCTTCCAGCATTTGTTGAAATGCTGGTCTGCCAGACATATTTTTTGCACTAATTCCTGCATCTTTGTAAATTTTATAGATTTTATAATCTTTATATTCACAAAGCCCTCTTAACTTTTCCTCTTGTTCTCCTAAACTAAATCCTTCCCTTACTTGATCTTCTGTACTAACACGAATATAAATTCCTGCTACTTTTCTTTCTTCATTCATTACAACATTACCTCCTTCTTTTAATGAATAATAGAAAGACACTAAAAAAGTGTCACAT
>CALXZS010000099.1 GCA_944393305.1 uncultured Clostridia bacterium
TTCTTTTTTTATGTCATAATAGTTTTCTATTGTACTTGTAAATAATGTTTTTCCAAACTTTCTTGGGCGTAAAAATAAGATTCTCTTTTCTGCTAAATTTTCTAATTTTTCTATATATTTAGTTTTGTCAATATAGTAATATCCATCTTCTACTAATTCTTCATAGTTACTTATTCCATATGGTAATTTTTTCATATTATCACTTCCGTTTTTTATTTTATAACTGTTTATATTTTACTATAATTAATATAAAATGGCAAGAATGTATGTAACGAAATTTCTAAGCTGTTTTTAGGAAGTGTCCCCAAACAGCTCAGAAAACATATTCTACTGCTGTTTTTAGGAAGTGTCCCTAAAACAGCTCAAGCAAAAGCTACTAGCCCAACTTCTTTATTTTTCATTTTATTAATTATTTCTTCTACTTTTTCATCTGAACATATTTCCATAATATGTCCGCCATTAGTTAGTTCATGGTATGGTGCTTCTATTTCTATTTTTTTATCCACATTATAATCACTTGGCAATTCAAAAGATGGTGTATAACTTTCTTTATCTGTGACATTTTTTATTTTTCCAAATATAACTCTATCTATTTCTATAAATTCTTTAGCTATTTTAAAATCATTTTCTCCGGCAATTTGGAAGTTAAGATTGTACTTATTTGAAAAATCCTGAACTTTTTTTCTCATTCTTTCTACTATTTTTATTCCTAATTCTTTCGACTCTTTACTTTCTGCGTGATTATTTCCTTTTAATACAATTAAACATTCATTTAGTCCAAGAAAAGATATTTTCAAAATTCCTTGCTTTAATATTTTTTTAACTTTATCTTCTTCTTTTAATTTTTCAGAATCTATCCATACATTTTGTTTCATTAAGAAAGGAAAATTAAAAACTTTCTTATTTCCTTGAATTTCTAATCTTTCTAATAGCTGGTCTTTTATCAAATCCATTTTTTGTTCTAATTCTATAAAGAATTCATCTAAGTTTTCTTTATGCTTTAGAGCTATTCTTGGTAAATTGATTGTTGTTGTAGATAAATCTCCTCTTCCAGATGTTACAGCCTTATCCTCATCTACTATATTATCTATTATTCTACTACCATCTTCTAAATATCCTACTTCTGTATTAAAATCTCCTTCTTTATATGCATGTTTATTAAATGTTGTATCTAAAAATGAGAAATAAATACTTTTACGTCCTTCTGCAAGTTCACAAGCTTTCTTAAATAGGTCATAGTTTTTATCTTCTTTATTTAAATTTACACCTTCTTTAACTTTAAAAATTGTTACAGGTGCAATAGGCTTTTCTTTATTTCCAATACCTTCTTCTATACATTTTAAAACATTACTAGTTATCATTCTACCTTCCATACTAGTATCTGTTCCTAAATTTATGGTTGTGAATTTAGCTTTTACATTTTCTGTGCATAAACTGTTCAAATTATGTACAAATGCTTCCATTGCTTGATGTACTAAAGAATTTGTTTTTTCCAAAGCACTTTTATATGTAATTCTAAACATTCTTTTTAATTCTTCCGCACCTCTAGTAAATTTATAAAAATCTTCTATATTAAAATCTATTGTATATAACTTATCTATTTCTCTTTCTATTCCATTTATTGCAATAAATTTATCATAATCAGTATATTCTAATATATCATAAATTGTTTGTCTAAATTGTTTTTTGAAAGTTTTAAGTACACCTGGTGCCATATAATAATCAAAAGCTGAAATTCCTTGTTCACCATTTTGATCTTTTTGATTTCCAGATATTGCAATTATGCTCAATATTGAATAAGTTAAAATATTCTGTGGTTCTCTAATTGAACTATTTTCTGTTGAAAATCCATCTTCAAATAATTTATCTAAATCTATTAAACAGTTTTCAGTTGTTCCCATAGGGTAAAAATCAATATTATGAATATATATGTCTCCATTCTCATGATTTTCCGCAAATTTTTTCTTTATTAAATATGAAGTAGCAAATTCCTCTGAAACCGTACTTCCATATGCAATCATTGTTTGCATGGCATTTTTATTATCTAATATAACTTCTGCATTTTCTTTTGTTTTTAAGCCTAATTTTTCTAAAGCTTTTAAAAACTTGTGCTTTCTTTTTTCTGTTAAAAATAATTCTCTTGATTGCGCTCTATTTTCTCTATATTCTGAAAATGATTTATATACATCTTCATAATTGTTTTCTTTTAATTGTACTTCTATTAAATCTTGTATTTCTTCTATTTTTATTCTTTCTTTTTTTAAATCAATTATTTTTTCAATTACTTTATTATATATTTTATTAATATCGTATTCTGTATATTTTCCATTTTCTACACTATCAAAACCTTTTTTTATAGCAATAGCAATTTTTGTACCATCAAAAGATACTTTTTTTCCATCTCTTTTTACAACTATAACATTAGATAAATTTTCTTCGTTCATTTAATTTTTTCCTCTCTATTCGATTGTAAAAATTTCTTGTTTTAAAATTTCTTTTGTTTTTTCTTCATCATTTGAATGTATATATCCAAGTATATCTCCCTCATTTACATCGTCGCCAACTTTTTTGCAAAATACAAATCCTACTTCTTTTTGTATATCATCTTCTTTTTTCATTCTACCAGCACCTAAATATACTGATAATTTTCCAATTGTATATGCATCTAGTTTGGCAACTTTTCCTGATGCTTTAGCTATTATTGGAGTAATATATTTTGCTTTTTCAAATTTATCTGTATTTTCAATATAAGTTATATCTCCACCTTGATTTTCTACAAGTTCTAAAAATTTATTATATGCTTTTCCATTAGATATATTTTCTAAAATTTTTGCTTTTCCTTCATCTATATCTTTAACTTTATTTGCAAGAAGTAGCATATTTGCTCCTAATTCTGTAATAATATTTTTTATATCTTTTGGCATTTCTTTTCCTTTTAAAACATCTATTGCTTCAATAACTTCTAGTGTATTTCCAACAGCATGTCCTACTGGCTCATTCATGTCGGTAATAATACATACTGTTTCTTTTTCAGCAAGTCTACCTATTTCAGTCATAACTCTAGCAAGTTCTTTTGCGTCATAGGTATTTTTCATAAATGCTCCACTTCCACAAGTGACATCTATTACTATTTTATTTGCACCTGACGCAATTTTTTTACTCATTATACTTGACGCAATAAGAGGTATGCTATCTGTACAACTAATGGTATCTCTTAGTGCATATAGTTTCTTATCCGCTGGAGCTAAATTTAAAGTTTGTCCTATTAAACTTATACCTATTCTTTTCACATTTTCTATAAATTTGTCTACTGGGACATTTGTAGTATATCCTGGTATTGATTCTAATTTATCTACTGTTCCTCCTGTAAATCCTAGCCCTCTTCCTGACATTTTTGCTACTGGAATTCCAAGTGACGCTACAATTGGCATTAATATAATTGTAATTTTGTCTCCAACTCCACCTGTACTATGTTTATCTACGACTTCTCCAAGTGATGATAAGTCTAGTACATCTCCTGAATATGCCATTTCTAATGTTAAATCGGTTATTTCTCTTTCATTCATTCCATTAATATATATTGCCATAACTAATGCAGACGCTTGATAGTCTGTTATTTCATTATTTGTATATTTTGTTATGAAATATTTTATTTCTTCTTTTGTTAATTCTTTTCCATCTCTTTTCTTTGCTATAATATCTAAAATATTCATTTTTCATCCTTTCTTTCCACATTTTATACACAAAAAAGTTAATAATATTTGTATATTAAATGGTTACTATTGACAGTTTTTTAACTTTAATATATGTTCTTGAACATTTCAAGTGAGTGTAGGCGACGTAGGAGCGGAACGCAACGTGCGAGTGCTGAGCGAAGCGAACCACGAAGTGAAATGTGAAAGAATGTATATTAAAGTTTAAGTAAATTATTTTTGAATAGTAAGATTTTGCATAATTTATTAAACAAAATGTTTAATAAAACTCTTCCTATGCAATGGACATGGTCCATATTGTTTTAAAGCTTCTATATGTTTTGCTGTTCCATAACCTTTATGAGCTGAAAAGCCATACTGTGGATATATTTTGTCCCATTCTTCCATAATTCTGTCCCTTGTAACTTTTGCTAAGATAGACGCAGCAGATATTGAATAACAAGTTGCGTCTCCTTTTATAATAGATTCATATGTTATGCCAAAAGTATCTATTTCTCTTAAAGCGTCAACTATTATAATATCTGGTTTTTGATTCAATTTTTCTATAACCTGTCCAAGTGCATCATGTAGTCCTTTTTTAGTTGCATTTAATATATTCATTTCATCTATTTCTTCTTGTGAAACTATACCAATTCCATATGCAATAGCTGTATCTTTAATTTCATCAAATAATATATCTCTTCTTTTTTTTGTTACTTTTTTTGAGTCATTCATAAATTCTAACATTGAATCTCTTGGCATAACTACTGCTCCAACAACTACTGGTCCTGCAAGTGGTCCTCTACCCGCTTCGTCAATTCCACAAATATATTTTAGACCTTCATTATATAAATTTTCTTCATATTTTTTTAAATTAATTAATCTCTCTTGCTCTTTTTCTTTCATTACAAATTTTATTCCTTCCTATCTTCGCTATAAAGGCAGACATAGTTATGAAAGTATTTTTATTCTACATTATATACTATTTCATTTGTTTCTGAATTTATATATCCCCCAGTAATATATACTGTGTTATCTTCATAGTTTACAATATAATATGAATTTTCTTCATTTTGAATATCTAACCCCATTTCACTTAAATCTTCATTACTAAGTGCATAATATTTATCTAATTTATCTTCTGGAATTAATCCTTTATTCAAAAATTCAGAAATAATATTATCTTCACTCATCTCTGAAAGCTTTTTTCCTTTTAATTCTACCTGAGTTTCTTCTCCCTTTGTTGTATTATTTACTTTGCTAGTTTCTCCTATTACTTTACATTTTCCTTGTATTAGTAACATATTAGCTTCTATATCTTCTACCTTTTTTTCCTTTGCCATATTTTTTATAAAAAAGTAACCCCCTACTGCCAATAAAATGATTAATACAATAATAAAAAAAATAGCAAGCATGCCCATTCCATTTTCTCTTTTCATACTTTCCTCCAATTTGCTAAATTATATATCAATATATTAGCAAAAGTCAAACATGAATAAAATTATGTATAATTTTATTCATAGTTTTGAAAAAAAGTTAATAAATTGTAACATCTTTTTCACACTTTTTTCACAAATGGGTTG
>CALXZS010000100.1 GCA_944393305.1 uncultured Clostridia bacterium
ACTGATGATTTGCATGATAAATTTGGCTTTAGAACTGACTTTGAAATTATTAGTGAAAAAAATATAAAAAAAATTTTAAAGCAAACTAAAAAATAGAGAATGTACGCATTTTTTATTAATCTATAAACTCTCCAACATGTTGCTATTCAACGTGTTGGAGAGTTTTACTCTTAAAAAAGTGTTTAAGTTGAGATTATACATCGCTATTGAACTATTGTCAACAGTTTACGAAAAATCTTTTAATATATTATATGCAAAAGGTAGAAAAATATTACAAAATTATTTTGACACACTTAAATTTATATGATATAACATACACTTGAGGGAAACTATGGGAAAGAATTTAATTATAACAGAAAAACCGTCAGTAGCAATGGAATTTGCGAAAGCTTTAAAAATCAATGTAAATAGAAAAAATGGATATATAGAATCAGAAAAATGGATAATAACATGGTGTGTAGGTCATTTAGTAACAATGAGCTATCCAGAAAAATACGATGAAAAACTAAAATTTTGGAGACTAGATACATTACCATTTATACCAAAAGAATGGAAATACGAAATAATTCCAGCAGTAGAAAAACAATTTAATATAGTAAAAGAACTTTTGCAAAGAGAAGATGTAGATGAAATATATAATGCAGGAGACTCTGGAAGAGAAGGAGAATACATACAAAGACTTGTTTTCATGATGGCTAAACCAAATCCAAAAGCAGAAATGAAACGTGTATGGATAGATTCACAAACAGAAGAAGAAATAAAAAGAGGAATACAGGAAGCTAAACCAGAGACAGAATATGATAGTTTATCAGATAGTGCATACCTTAGAGCAAAAGAAGATTATTTAATTGGAATAAATTTTTCAAGAATCCTTTCAATAATATATGGTAGAAGACTTGCAAAAGAAATAAACGAAGAAAAAGCCTCTATTTCAGTAGGAAGAGTTATGACATGTGTACTAGGCATGGTTGTTGAAAGAGAAAGAGAGATTAGAAACTTTAAAAAAGTACCATTCTATAAAATAAATGGAGATTTTACCAAATTTAATGCAGAATGGAAAGTAACAGACACATCAAAAATGTGGCAAACTCCAAAACTATATAATGATACAGGCTTCAAGAAAAAAGAAGATGCTCAAAATTTCATAAAAGCATTAGAAGGAAAAGAAGCCATAGTTGAAGAAGTAAAGAAAACGAAGCAAAAAGAAAATGCACCACTTTTATTTAACTTAGCAGAAATACAGAATGAATGTACAAAAAGATTCAAAATAAAACCAGATGAAACACTTGAAATAATACAAGACTTATACGAAAAAAAATTAGTAACATATCCTAGAACAGACGCAAGAGTATTATCAACAGCAGTTGCAAAAGTAATTAATAAAAATTTAAATGGAATAGCAGTTGGATATAAAGATGAAGAAATTCAAGGATATATAAAACAAATGAAAGAAGAAAAATATTCTACAAACCTTTTAAAAACAAAATATGTAAATGATAGTAAAATTACAGACCACTATGCCATAATTCCAACAGGAACAGGATATGAAAATTTAAAAACATTAAAAGAATTAGAACAAAATATATATAAAGTAATAGTAAAAAGGTTTTTAGCAATATTTTATCCAAGTGCAGAATTCAATAAAATGAATATAACTGTAAATGTTGAAGGAGAGAAATTTTTTACAAGTACAAAAATCTGTACAAAAACAGGATATTTAGATGTACTAAAAAAATCCACAAATGATGAACAAAAAGTGGAAAACATAGATGTAAAAAAGGGAGAAAAACTAATTGTAAATAATTATTCAATAAAAGAATCTGAAACAACTCCACCTTCTAGGTATAATTCTGGTTCAATTATATTAGCTATGGAAAATGCGGGTAAATTAATAGAGGACGAAGAACTAAGAGAGCAAATTAAAGGTGCAGGAATAGGTACAAGTGCCACAAGAGCAGAGATAATAAAAAAATTAGAAAAAATAAAATATATAGATATAAATGCAAAAACACAAATTATAACACCAACTCAAAAAGGAGAATATATTTATGATATTGTAAAAATATCAATGCCAGATATGTTAAATCCAAAACTTACAGCAAGTTGGGAAAAAGGTTTAGACATGGTTGCCAAAAAAGAAATAAAAGCAGATGTGTTTATGAAAAAATTAGAAGATTACATAAATAATAAATTCGATAAATTAGTAATAAGAAAATAAAAAAAGAAAAATAAATAAAAAAGCTTGAAAATAAAAGAAAAACAAAAAAATTGACAATAAATTACACTAGACAAGTATCAAAATTTGTGATATACCATTAATGAAAAAATAAATGGGAGGGTGATTCACATTAGTAATCTAAAGAAATGTATAATAGGAATAAGACACATAGTTAAAATATTAGTAATATTAATAATATCAGCAATACTAATATTAGGAATAATAAAAATTACATACAAACAAACATATAGCGTAAGTTTAAATGGAGAAATAATAGGTTACACTCAAGATAAAGTAAATTTACAAAAAAGAATAAATGATTATATAAATAAAGGAAATGGAGACAATATTGCATTTGTTGAACTAAAAGAAATGCCGGAATATGAAGCTTGTCTTTTAAAAAATGATATACAAACAAACGATGATGAAATATTTGAAAAAGTAGCGTCATCAGGAACAACATATTATAAATATTATGCTGTAACAGAAGAAAATGAAGAAAAAGCATATGTTAAAGAATTTGCAGACGCAGAATCAATTGTAAATCAGTTAAAAGAAAAAAACAGTACAAATTCAGATAAAATAGGAATAGTAGAAAAATATTCTACTGAACAAGCAGAATACAAAACAGTAGAAACAGCAGTAACAGAATTATACAAAGAAAAGAAAGTAGAAGTTGCTCAAACAAAAACACAGACTAAACCAAAAGCAACATATACAGGACCAAGTGTACCAACAGACTTAGGAGTGTCATTAGTTAAACCAGTATCAGGAGTAATAAGTTCTAGATTTGGCATAAGGTCAAGAGATAATCATAAAGGCTTAGATATAGCAGCACCTAAAGGGACAGCAATAAAAGCATCAGCATCAGGCACAGTTATATTTTCAGGATATGGTTCAAATGGTAATGGATATTCAGGATATGGAAATACAGTAGCAATAAAATCAAATAGTTCATTAACTATACTTTATGCACATTGTAGTGCATTATATGTAAAATCAGGACAAACTGTATCACAAGGAGAAGTAATTGCAGCAGTTGGTTCAACTGGAATATCAACAGGAAATCATTTGCATTTTGAAATAAGATACAATGGAAGACAGATAGACCCACAAAATTATCTATATTAAAATATAAACTTGGAAAGCAAGATATGCGTAAGCATAGTGCTTTCCATTTTTTGTGTAAGATGGAAAAAATTCATTAAGAACTATCCTCTACTTGATTTAAAAATTAAATTGATTAGCCATTTTTTGAATTTCAGATTGGTCAGCTGGATCAGCAGGCTTATAATAACCTTTAGATTTAGCAACCTTAAATAATTCATATTGAAAGTTTTCACTTCCATCTCTTAATTGTTGCAAAGTTTGTCTAAGTTGCATATTTTCAGTTTCTGAAATAGCAGTTTGGTAACTAGATAAACTTGCCTTAGTGTTTTCTAAAACATCATTAACCATTGTTTTCTCGTCCATAAAACCTCCTAATTTTCTAAAAAAGTCATTAAAGTTTGTTTAGTATTTAAACTATCTTGAGCAGCTTTAGTAAAAAGCTGTTTAATTTGTGGGTCAACAGCTGTACTTGCGTATTGATTTAATTTTGCATAGCAAGTATCAGAAGAACCAATAAAATGTCTCAAATTTTGTAATTCAACTTTACTTAAATTAGCCATATTATCCTTCCTTTCATTAAAAGATATATATTTATTTTTCCAAAAATCAAGAAAAATATACGACAAAATTACTTTACAATTAATAAAATATATAAATAAATGGGAAAGGAGGAAAATTTTGAAAAAAATTTTTAGTATAATAATTTTAATAATAGTTATTATACAAATAACCAATTCAAAAGCATTTGCCATAAACCCGTCAAATAACGAAATTTATGAAGGAATAGATGTAAGTAGATGGCAAGGAACAATAAACTTTCAAGAGGTAGCAAACAGTGGAATAGATATTGTATATATAAAAGCAACACAAGGGACTACATATGTTTCACCATTGTTTGAAGAACAATATGCAAATGCTAGAAATAATGGACTAAAAATAGGATTTTATCATTATGTAACAGCAAGAACAGTAGAACAAGCAAGAAATGAAGCACAATTTTTTGCTTCAAAAATATCTGGAAAACAAGTAGATTGCAAACTGGCAATGGATTTTGAAGAATTTGGAAATTTAAGTACAGAAGAAATAAATGCTATTGGTTTAGCGTTTATAAAAAGGTTAGAAGAAATAACAAACAAACCAGTTGTCGTGTATAGCAACACCTATACTGCAAGAACAATATGGAATGGAGAAATAACAAATTATCCATTATGGGTAGCAGAATATGGGGTATCTCGACCAGAAGACAATGGTAAATGGAATACTTATGTAGGATGGCAATATACAAATATGGGAAATATCAGTGGAATAAATGGAAATGTAGATAGAAACAGATTTACAAAAGATATATTCATAAATGAAGATATAAATTCAGGAGAAATAATTCCAGAAGTACAAGAACCAGAAAATAATTATAAAACAATAACAATATTAAGAGGAGACACATTAAGTCAAATTGCAAGAGAGTATGGAGTAACAGTAAATGAACTAGCTAGAATAAATAATATTCAAAATATAAATCTAATTTATGCAGGAAGTAAACTAAAAGTACCAGTAAATAATAGTGTAAATAGTATTATAGAAGAAATAGTGTATATTGTAAAAAGAGGAGATACGCTAAGCAAAATCGCAAGTGCATATAATGTAACAGTAAGCGAAATAGCGAGAGATAATCAAATAAAAAATGTAAATTTAATATATCCAGGTCAAAGACTTGTTATAAAAGCAGAAGCAACAGGAACAGAAATGGGGCATTTATGCTATAAAGTAGTAAGAGGAGATACTTTATATAGTATAGCACGAAGATTTAATACATCTGTACAAAATATTGTAAATCTAAATAAAATACAAAATCCTAATTTAATTTACCCAGGACAATGTTTAAAAATAAATAGATAATAGTAGTTATTTTATTATAAATGTGATAAA
>CALXZS010000101.1 GCA_944393305.1 uncultured Clostridia bacterium
ACAAACATGCCTCTTCTTTATATGATAAAACATTTCTTATGCTTGTATCATGTGTATTCCTTATATTTTTATCTTTTCTTAGTTCTCTTATAGGCTTCCTACCTCCTTTTATTATATATTACTTACTTTTTTTCGTCAAGAAGTTTATTTTTTATTTTTGGGATTTTTTTAGAAGTTTCTTGATTTTTTTGAAAAAAATTGTTTGAATGATATTTATGTATTTTACCATAGATTTCCATATTATACAAGTATAATCGTATGACAAATTACAGCATTTTTCGACAAAATAAGTGATGTAGTTTTACCTAAGTAAAATTGTGTGCAATGATTTTATTGTATAGAAAAACTTGATTTTTCTTATACAATAAAAAACCCCCTGCCAGAAACGTTTTGTCCTGGACAGGGAATGGAGTTTAATTTTCTACTATACTATATTTTATGTCTACTGTAAAGTGTTTCCTATCATTTTCGAAATATTTTCACTTATTAGGTTAATATTAAAGTTTAAGCAATTTATTTAAGCTGTGAATTATAACCTTACCAGTAACAGTATTTCCTTATTATTTAAAGCTCATCAAATTTTATATTATTAAATCTTTCTCCAAAAGTTTCTATATTTAATATTCTATATTCTGGGTTTTCATCTGATTTTTCAAATGAAATTTTTATATAATCATTTGGAAGTATATCTTCTATTAATTCTCCCCATTCAAATATACATATTCCTTTTGAAAAATATTCTTCTCCTCCAATATTTTCAAATTCATAAATATCTCCCAATCTGTAAAGGTCAAAATGATATATATTTATTTTATCATTTTTGTATTCATTTACTATTGTGAAGGTTGGACTTGATATTTCATTTTGTAAATCGAAATAATTTAATATGCCTTCTACAAATTTTGTTTTTCCTGCACCTAATTCTCCTGATAAAACAAGTACATCTCCCACTTTTAAAAATTGTGCTAATCTTTTTGCATATTCTTTTGTTTGAAATTCACTATTACAAACTATTTTATACATTTTTATCCTTTCTCCTACAACATAGTTTTCTCCATGGCATTTTTAATAGTACACCTTCAATTATGCATATTGCTATGATTAAACTATTATTTTTCTTTCACTTATTACATATTTTTTATATTTTACTATCTTATAATAATTATATATGTGATAATCATTTTTTTCAATCTTTTCATTTGTTGTTATATTCTTTTAATATGTTTGTAATATTTGTAACATTAGAATTGTAAGCATTTTCCGAGCTTTTTATTATTAACAACATCACTTTCCATAATACCTTTTCGACTTTATGTTCCTGTGTAAAATTCACATTCTCAAAGTCAGTGTTTTAAACTATCCACAGAGTTATCCACATTATCCACAGGTTGTTTTTTGGAATTATTTTTACTTTTATGTCGAATTTAGTAATTTTAATAAACTTTAAATTCTTACTAAAATGTTACAGTTCACAAGCTTTAATTATTAAAATGCAAATATACATTCTAAAACATTTCAGCGAACGAAGCATGAAAAGCGGAGTGCAGCGTGCAAGCTGGAGCCAAAGGCGACCCGCGCCGTGAAATGTGGAAGAATGTATATTTGCATTTTTAAGTATATATAAGCTGAACTGTAACATTTAAATTATATTTACAATTTCATTAAGCTAATTGCGTATATATTACATACCCTACTATTACTACTTCTAAAAAAGCAATAAAAGGAACTACTTTTTTTATTAGTCTTTCATCTCTTTTGTAATACACTAATCTTGATGCAACAATTATTCCAATCCATCCACCTAGAATTGTTAATACTATGTATATGAAATTTATCCAACTATCTTTTAATTTTATTAATTCTGTTTTTGATTCTACATACATAAAAAGTAATGCTATTATATTAATTACAATAAAATATCCAACAATTATATTATACATTTTTATAACTCATTCCTTTCACTTCACAAAAGGCACAACATGGTATAAAATATGCCTTTTTACATTTATCCTTATCAAAATAAACTCATTTGATTACTTTCACTCATTCCATCTAAACATCCTGCATTTTTTAACATTTCGATAGCACTTTTTCCAATTTTAGCTCTAATTTTTAAATCACTTATAGACATAAATTCTCCATCTTTTCTTGCTTCTTCAATTCCTTGTGCTGCAACAGTTCCAAAGCCTGGTATACTATTTAGTGGAGGTCTTATACCTTCATCTTCCATTTTAAATTTTGTACTACTAGATTCATATAAATCAATTGGTAAAAATGTTATTCCTCTTTCATACATTTCATTTACTATTTCCAAAGTTTCATATGTTGCGCCATCTTTTTGAGTTGCATTTTGACCTAATAGCTCTATTCTTTTCATTTCATTTTTTACTTTTTCTTTTCCATGACACATTATATCACTATCAAAAGCATCTGCTCTAATAGATAAATATGCACAATAATATGCTTTTGGAATATGTACTTTAAACCATGCTATTCTAAATGCGTTTGTAACATATGCTGCTGCATGGGCTTTTGGAAATAGGTATTTTATTTTATTACATGAATCAATATACCACTTAGGAATATTATTTTCTTCCATGATAGCCTTAAATTTTGCCCATTTTTCTGGTTCTTTTGCAACTTTTCCTTTACGAACAAGCTCCATTATTTTAAATGCAGTATTTGGTTCTAGACCTTGTTTTATTAAATAAAGCATAATATCATCACGAGTACATATAACTTCACTTAATGTTGCTGTACCATTATTAATTAAATCTTGTGCGTTACCAAGCCAAACGTCGGTACCATGGGATAGTCCAGATATTCTAAGTAATTCCTCAAAAGTTGTTGGTTTTGTATCTTTAAGCATTCCTCTAACAAATTTAGTTCCTGATTCTGGTATTCCATATGTTCCTACTTCTGAATGTATTTGTTCTGGTGTAACTCCTAAAGCTTTTGTTGATGAATATATTGACATTGTTTCTTTATCATCAAGTGGAACTTTTGTTGGGTCAAATCCAGTTAAATCATAAAGCATACGAATTACTGTTGGATCATCATGACCTAGTATATCCAGTTTTAATAGGTTTTGGTCAATTGAGTGGTAATCAAAGTGTGTTGTTATTATATCTGATTCTGAATCATCTGCTGGATGCTGAACTGGTGTAAACTCATATATTTCTCTTCCTTTTGGAACAACTATTATTCCTCCTGGATGTTGTCCAGTTGTTCTTTTTATACCAGTGCAACCTTTTGCTTCTCTTGAAATTTCTGCATTACTAACAGGAATTCCTCTTTCTTCATAGTATTTTTTTACATATCCAAATGCTGTTTTATCTGCAACTGTACCAACTGTTCCTGCTTTAAATGTTGTGCCTTTACCAAATATTACTTCTGTATATTTGTGTGCTTTTGCTTGATATTCTCCTGAGAAGTTTAAGTCGATATCTGGCTCTTTATCTCCATTAAAACCTAAGAAAGTTTCAAAAGGTATGTCCATACCATCTTTTGCAAGCGCTGCTCCACATTTTGGACATGTTTTATCTGGAAGGTCAAATCCATTTTTTACTCCATAATCTGTGAAATCTGAATATTTGCAATTTGGACATCTATAATGTGGTGGAAGTGAGTTAACTTCTGTTATACCTGTCATATTAGCAACAAATGATGAACCAACAGAACCTCTTGAACCAACTATGTAGCCATCTTCATTAGACTTCCAAACCAGTTTTTGAGCAATTATATACATAACGGAGAATCCATTTTTTATAATTGAATCTAGTTCTTTATCTAGTCTGGCTTGTACTATTTCTGGAAGAGGATCACCATATAATTCATGTGCTTTATCAAAAGCTATTTGTTTAATTGTTTCCTCACATCCTGGAATATGTGGAGGACATTTCTCTGGCGAAATTGGACTAATTCTTTCACACATATCTGAAATTTTATTTGTATTTGTTACAACAACCTCATATGCCTTTTCTTTTCCCAAGAATTCAAATTCTTGTAGCATTTCTTCAGTTGTTCTTAGATATAATGGTGCTTGCATATCTGCATCATCGTAACCTTGTCCAGCTTGTAAGATTCTTCTATATATTTCATCTTGTGGATCCATAAAGTGAACATCACATGTTGCACAAACTGGTTTATCTAGTTTTTCACCCAGGTCTACTATTTTTCTGACAATATTTCTTAAGTCTTCATCACTTTGAAGAGTTCCATTTCTAACTAAATATTCATCATTTCCTATTGGTTGAATTTCTAAGTAATCATAATCTCTTGCAATTTGCTCAATTTCTTCATCTGATTTTCCATTTAATATTGCTTGATAAAGTTCTCCTTGGTCACATGCAGACCCCATAATTAAACCTTCTGAATATTTTTTATACAATGATTTTAATATACGAGGCTTTTTATAAAAATAATTTACATGTGATAGTGAAACTAATCTATATAAATTTCTAAGTCCTACGTAATTTTTTGCTAATATTATTGTGTGATAACTTTTTAGTTTTTTATAATTTTCCTTTCCATTTTCTACTTTATCCATCTCTTCCAAAGTATTTATTCCCTTATTCTTAAGCATTTTCATCATTACATTAAATACTTTTACTGTTGTATCAACATCATCTAATGCTCTATGAGCTACTTCTACTTTTATTCCTAGTTTTTCTGCTATTATTCCTAACTTATATTTCTTAAAATCCGGGAATAAATCTTTGGCTAGACGCAAAGTATCTAGATATGTATTATCAAATTTAAAACCCATTCTATCACAGTTATATTTTATAAAACTTGTATCAAAATCTGCATTATGTGCAACTAAAACTGAATCTCCAAAAAACTCTAATACTTTTGGCATAATTTCTTCAATAGTAGGAGCGTCTTTTACCATTTCATCTGTTATATTTGTGATTTCCTGTACTTTCATTGGTATTGGTTTTTCAGGATTTACAAATGTTTCAAATTTATCTATTACTTCTCCATTTCTTACTTTCATAATACCAATTTCAGTAATTTTCTCAGTTCTAAAAGATATTCCTGTTGTTTCTAAGTCAAATACACAATATGTAGTATTTTCTAGAGTTTGTCCTTTTCCTCTAGTTACAATTGGGTCTTTATCTGGTACTAAATAGCCTTCTACTCCGTATATGACCTTCATGTCTTTATTATCAAAGCCTAACATTTTATGCGCGTCTGGGAATGATTGAACAACACCATGGTCTGTTATTG
>CALXZS010000102.1 GCA_944393305.1 uncultured Clostridia bacterium
CGAGGCAAAGGTGACTTCCTTGGTGCATATTTTAGGTAATAATACAAGATACTATTCCTTGAACGGAAGTTTACAATTGACATAATTCTTCAAAAATGTTATAATATAAATAGTTTAAAAATAGTTATTACACAAAACTTTAAAATACTTTCGTTAGTAAGGGGAACGACCATCGTTTTATTTCATTGTTCTTATGTTATGAAAAATTTTTATAGCATAGTAGTTATCATTAAATTCTTTTAAATTATAACTAAAGATAACTACGAAAAAAGAATTTTTGAATCAAAACAAATATGGTTTAGATATAAGGTACCTGGAAAGCATTGATATTTTACTAGTTTAGTAATAACTAACGTATACTCATAGTAGCGTACAAATAATATATTAATATAATATATTTAAAAAGGCGAACTTAATTAGGTTCGCCCTTTATCTATGTTATTGCTATTATTTTCTAGTATTGCATCTAATAAAGTATCAATTTTTATCTCTTGTTCTTCCTGAATCCTTACATTGTATATATTATTCACTTGCAAATTATATTTATTCTCATATTCATTATTATGTATTTCAAATATTTTATAACTATTCATAATTCCTCCTACACTATTGGTAAATCGTTTTCTTCAAACTCAATTGTTACTTTTTCGTTTTGCCCATGTAGTTTTCCGATATATTTTTCTTTATTTGGCACATTTGAACCACTTAGAGATATGAACTTCAAGTTTGGCATTTTAGATATATCTATATCATAAGGTATTTCTATATGGTTTAAATATAATTGTTCCAGATTTTCTAATGCAATAATACTTGGTATACTAATAACATTACAGTGTGCAATTTTTAAGTATTTCACTTTCTTAAATTTCTTGATATTACTAATATCTACAATTCCAGAATGAATTATTTGTAATTCTTCTAAGCTCGCATTTTTGTTTAACATATTTATCTTGAAGTCTTGGCAATTATATATAATTACTGATTGTACTTTTTCTGATAGTTCAATTTTATTTTTAAATATGCACATAGAAAATTCCAGTCTTTTTATATGTTCTAGTTGATTTATTGTTTCTATGACTTGATCCGTTATTTCAAAAAATTTTAAAGATAAATTTCTTAATTTTTTTAGTTTCACAATTTCGGTCAAATCTATATTTAGCCTATTCTGCATTAAATTTATATCTTGAATAGATATGTCTTCTACTTCTTCTATATCATTAATACCACTTGTACACATTTTTAATTTTATAATTCTAGATAAATTTCTATCCTTTATTTTTTCACTCATAGACTATATCCACTCCTTTCTGCTGTTCTAATTTGATTAAGCGAAAGTCCTTGAATTTTACTATAATCAAATTTGCTTTTACACTTATGTTCAGTTTCTGTCCTTCTAATTGAAAACTTTCCATGCGTTTTGTTAAATTCTTCATCATTTAATAACATATATTCATATTTCCCATATAACTGAATTGAACTTGAATCCCATGTTGGATCTGCATTATACCATTTTCCATCTATTTGAACTTGATTCCATGCATGACCATCTTCTCTTGGTATATATCCGCTTACATATTGTGAGTTTAAGCCTATATATTTAGATGCTTCATGTAGTATTAGAGCATATCCTGCACAAATTGCTTTGCCCTCTACTAAACCTCCATATAATCCAGCAGGATTTTTTCTTATTTCACGTATTCTTCTTTTATATTTTTCATAAGCTTCTTCCCACTTATCATTTGTATGAATTCTATTATCTTTAGCTTGATTTTCTTTTCTAATACAAGCATAGTCATATGTCATCATTCCAGTAAGTCTTGAATATATTTTATAAAACTTGTTAGCTTCGTCCATATCACTTGGTATATCTGCTGTCAGTTCTTCGATTTTTGCTATAATTGCAGAAATCTCACTAAATGAATATTCTATATATATAGAATCATCTTCATGTTCATTTATCTTGAATTTCATTTCAGAATAATTATTTGCATGTCGCTGTATGTTTATTAAAAAATTTAAGTTTAGAGCATTAATATTATTCAATTTGAATGTTAGCATATTTGGTGGAATAGTTACATCAAAATCAATTTGAGTTAATATTCTTAATATTCCTTCATTATTTCCTTTAAATTGTTTTGCAACAAAATTAAAAGTTTTACTTTTAGTTTTTTCATCCTCTAAATCATTTAATGCCATTGCTATTCCTTGTGTTGATTTTATTTTTCCTATGAATTTGTACTTTTCATTACTTGGAATACTTTCTAATAATTTCATTTGTAAAGTATAATCTTGTATTTTTGAGTAATATTGTAATTTTTCTTGCGTAGAATCAGCTTGGTTAAAAAATTCTACTAATTCTTCATCCGTTGCTTCTGCAATTTGTTTTTTATCTTTCACAATTTTGACTCCTCTTTCTATTTTTTCTATTTTTTATTATAGCATAGAAGTTTTTTTTTGCAAATAAAAAATAACAGAAAATTTGTTCTCTGTTATTTTCCTTATTAAAACATTTTTGTTATATCTGTCATATTTAATAAATAACCTTATTGGATTATTATTTTTACTATTTCAAAAAAACTTTATTCCACCTCTAATTTTTTTACTACTCTACATGGATTTCCATAAGCAACACTATTATCTTCTATATCTTTTGTAACAACACTTCCTGCACCTATTACCACATTATTTCCGATACTTACGCCAGGCATTACACATACATTTCCACCAAACCAGACATTGTTGCCAACTTTAATTGGTTTTGCATATTCTAAACCTTTATTTCTAGTTTTATAATCTAAAGGATGTCCTGATGTATAAAATCCGCAGTTTGGACCTATAAATACATTATCTCCAAAAGTTACTTTATTTGCATCTAATATTACTAAATTATGATTAGAATAAAAATTTTCTCCAAGTGTAATATTGAATCCATAATCGCAATAGAAGTTAGGTTCTATTGTAAATTGTTTCAATTCTTTTTGTAATAATTGTTCCATTATTTCTCTTTTACTATTTAAGTCTCTTACATCTAATTCATTATATTTTTTGCAAAGTTCTTTTGCTTTCATTCGCTTTTCTATTAAATCCTTATTGTAATTAGCATCGTAGATTTCTCCTGCTAACATTTTTTCTTCTTCACTCATAAATTTACTCCTTCTCCAAATTTATACCAAATTCTTTTGCATAATTCACAATACCTTTTATATTTTCTTTAGTGTCATTTAATTTAATAGCCATGAAATTTTCATTTGCTACATCAAAAGGTGGAATATTTCCTTGTTCAATACTTATATTTGTATTATTTATAGAAATTATATGGTCTACCACTTTATCTAGGAATTCTCTATCATGAGAAACAACAATAAATCCTTTTTTTCGCTTTAAATATTCTACTAAATTATTATGTCATATTTGTGAGTTATAATCTATAAGAGAATTTTTATTCCTTATTTTCATATATTTGAAATGAAAATTTGTATGACACATAATAAATAATTGCCGTTAATAATATTAAAAATATTGGGAAGAAACCACTCATTAAGTAAATGATTTCATTAATAGGAAAATTCAAATTACTATTTTGAGCAATTGTCAGTAATCCTATTACACCAAGAATTATAGCAGCTGCAACTATAAACAAATAAATTCTACCTTTTTCAGCACCCCATTTATACGCACAAGGTATTTGAATAGCTTCTACTATGCTAACGCCAAATATTCCTCCAATTGCAGTATATGCTAGCTCTGTCACATCAGGAAAAACAGTTTGAGAATTTGTTATTAAATTAATTACTATGCAAAATATAATTCCTACTATTGCTCCGATTAAAGTAGCTAATATTACTAAAATATATCTAGCTAATACAATTTGCTCTTTGCTTAAAGGAAAAGATAGTAAATAGCTATCCGCCTTGGCTTGCTCATCATAATTAAAGCTAGCCATTGCAAACATTCCAAAGCCAAATGTTAGCATTAAAATACTCATTACATTAATACCTTCTTGTGATTGTTGCAGAGCACCAGCTAAAATAAATATTCCCGTATAAATAATTAATGTTTTCCAATAACTTTTCAATTGTAATAAATCTTTTAAAATTAAACCTTTTATTATATTCATATTAACTTCTTCCTTTCTTTGTTTCAATCAGCCATAAAATCAATTATTTTTTACCCTTTATATAAATTACCATTATGTCATCTAAAGTAGGCTTATCTATAACTTTAAAATCATACTTTTTCTTAAATTGTCTTTTATCTGCAACTAAAACATCATATTCGTATTTGTTTACTTTGTATTTTTCATAATCATTTTTATCTATTTTTTCAAAATCTTCTTTTGAGCACCTTACAATTCCATAATCATCCATTAATTCGTCTCTAGTTTTTGAAAGTAAAATTTTTCCGTCGTCTATAAATGTAATGTAATCTGCAATATGCTCTAAATCTGATGTTATATGACTAGATACTAATATAGAGTTATTTCCATCTTTGATAAAATCTTGAAAAATATCTAATATTTCACTTCTTGCAACAGGGTCTAAACCAGATGTTGGTTCGTCTAATATTAGTAACTTAGGATAATGAGATAAAGCAATTGCAATTTTCAATTTCATTTTCATACCACTTGAAAATTCTTTAGATTCTTGTTTTAATGGCAATTTGAATTCTACTAGATATTTATTAAACAAGTTTTCATCCCAGTTTTCATAAATGTTTTTCATTATTTGATTTATATCTTCTGCATTTAAGTGTTCTGAAAAGAAACTATCATCTAAAACAACTCCAATATCTTCTTTTATTTTCTTTTCATCTTCTTTAATATTTAAGCCAAATATTTTTACTTCTCCACTATCCACTTTTGTTAGATTTAATATTGATTTAATAGTTGTAGTCTTTCCTGCGCCGTTTTCTCCTATCAATCCCATTATCATTCCTTTGGGTAAAGTTAAATTTATGTCTTTTAGTTTAAAACCTTTATAATTTTTATTTAGTTTTCTAACCTCTAAAATATTTTCGTCTTTTTCTTTAATTTTAGCCATCTATATACTTTCCTCCCTTTTATTAATTTTGCATATTTTCATTCTCTTCTCCGTATAAAATATCAAGCATTTCTTTAATCTCATCTTTGGATATTCCACTTATTTTAGCAATAGATACCGCTGTATCTAT
>CALXZS010000103.1 GCA_944393305.1 uncultured Clostridia bacterium
TGTAATGTAGCAAAGAGATTATTATCAGACGAAGCAGTAGAAAAAATAAGAGAAAAATATAAAAAAGTAGGAGGAGGAAAAAGTATGTTAGTTGATTATTTAATAAGAGCAAAAGAGGAAGGTAGAGTGCTAGGTAGAACTGATGGAATAAAACTTGGAAGAGCTGATGGAATAAAGGTTGGACTAAAAGAAGGAAAAAAATCAGGACGAATAGAGGAAAAATTAAAAATAGCAAAAGCACTAAAAAATATGGGCTTAAAAATAGAGGATATAGAAAAAGCAACAAAATTAAGCAAAGTAGAAATAGAAAAATTATAAAAATTTGATTACTCATAAAAATTATTAAACTGCTTGACTATAAAATGGAATATGTGTAAAATAAATTTAGAGAATATAAAAAACAAATAGGAGAAACATATGATAAACGCTGAAAGCCTTGGGGCTGTATATATATATATATATATATCGTAGGGTTTAATAGAATAAACTTATGTAAACATAGAGAAACTATGCTTTTTAGACGAATCTAAAAGGTGTAGTTTTTTTGTGCATTTTATAAGCAGAAGAAAATTAGGAGGAAGAAATGAAGAAAAAATTAATTAAAAAAGTAAAAAAAGAGGTAAAACGGAATAACTTTAATAGCATTAGTAGTAACTATTGTAGTTTTATTAATACTTTCAGCAGTAGCAATAGGGCTAAGTGTAGGAGATAATGGAATAATAACAAGTGCAAGAAATGCAACAGATAAGTGGGAACAGGGAGCAGCTAATGAGCAAGATGAGTTAATGCAAATAGCCAATTTTATAAATAGTAATGGAAATAGCAATAGTAATAATAATGGTGAAGGAGAGAATACAGAAAAAAGTGAAGTAGAAAAAGCAAGAGACAGCGGAAATTTTTTTGAAAAAGATACAACAATAAAAGATGATTTAGAAAATGAAGTAAGAGTTCCTGAAGGATTTAAAATAGCAGAAGATTCAGCAACAAAGGTAGAAGATGGAGTAGTAATAGAAAATGATATAGGAAACCAATTTGTATGGATACCAGCAAAAACAGGAGAAGGTGCAACGATTCATACTACTTTAGGAGATAAAACAATAGTATATCAAAGAACTGATTGGAATAGTCAAGTTGGAGATTATAGTGATTATGAAGATTATACAGGAATGTTAAATATAATGAGTGTAAATACTAATGGAGGATATTATATAGGTCGTTTTGAGGCTGGAGATAAAGTTTCAACAGAAGCTAAAAAAATGCGAGTAGAAGGAGATAGTCAAACTAATGAAGTATCAATAAAAAAAGGACAGACACCATACAATTATATAGGAAGAGATAAATGTTCTAATATAGCATATGAAATGGCTGAAAAAAGGGGATATACAGGAACTACAAGATTGATTAGTAGCTATGCATGGGATACAGCAATAAATTTTATACAAATAAAGATACCAGACTATGGAATAAATTCTCCTCAAGGAAATTATAAAAATATAACATTTAATTATGCTAGTGTAGGTGAAAATGAAAAAAATCAAACGAAAGAATATGGAGAAAGTAAGCTAGTACCAACTGGACAAACAATATCAGTATGTAATATTTATGATATGAGTGGTAATTGTGCAGAAGCAACAACTGAAGAATATTATGACCCGGGAGCACCTGTTCAAGTTTGGAGTTATAGAGGTGGAGATTACAATTATAATTCTCTTTGTAGTGGTAATCGAATTACTTTTGGTAGCAATATAGATGATATTTCTTCATCAAATTCTTTTCGTGTAGTCTTATTTTGTAGTAATGAAAGTTAATGTTGCTGTACCCAGATATAGTAGATATAAAAAGGCAAATAATAAAAAAATTATCGATACCAAGAAACGTTAGAAACAAAATTAGAGATTTTTTCTATCAATATGTAAATAAAATAATATGGTTAAAAATGCGCCACTTATGTGGCGTTCTTTTCAGCCTTTAATACCAAAAAATATAAAATATCTAATTTCGAATGGTCAGTCTAATAGAAAAAATCCTAAAATTAAAGTAAAATATATTAGTCAAAAAAGGAGAAGAAATGAAAAAATTAATTGCAAAAATAGTCCTATTTTTCTTATATAGAGGATTTAAAGTAGTATATAAAATAGATGAAAAAGTAAAAAGTGAAATAGATAGTTGGAACGAAGGCTTTGGAATAAAAATTATAACTTGCAAAAATGGACCAAGTTTATATATCAAAAAAGAAAATGGAAATTTAGTAAGAGTAAAAAATAAAGAAGAAAAAGCAGAAATAGAAATTTTATTTAAAAATTTTGATTCAGCATTTTTATTACTTACAGGAAGAATGGGAATTTCAAAAGCATATGCACAGCATAGATTTTTATTAAAAGGAAATATTATGGATGCAATGAGTTTTGTAAGATGTACAGATATTGTTGAATCATATTTATTCCCAAAATTTATTACTAAAAGAATTTTAAAAGAAGTAACAAAAAGAAAAGTAAACATATTCATTGTATATATTAGGGTTATAATAGGAGGATAAAATGTTTTATTACGAGTTTCAAAATTCGACAAAAATAATTTCAGGAAAAAATAGTATAGCAAATATACCAGCAGAACTAAATTTTTATGATAGTAAAAGACCTTTGTTAATTTCAGATACAGTGCTAAATCAAATTGGTACTGTACAGAAAATAGCAAATTCAATAAAAGATGGAGACATTGAAATAGGATATACTTTTACCGAAGTTCCACAGGATTCAGATTTAAAAGTAATTAATGAATTATGCAAAATATATAAAGAAAATAATTGTGATAGTATTGTAGCTGTTGGAGGTGGTTCTGTAATAGATACTGCAAAAGGTGTTAGAATGCTTATCTCTCAAGATGTTCTAGACATAAATGATTTAATGGGAGATGAAATACTTAAATATGGTAAACATATACCTTTTATTGTGATTCCAACAACAGCTGGAACAGGTTCTGAGGTAACTTTAGTGGCAGTAATAGAAGATAAAATAAAAAATGTAAAAATGGAATTTATTTCATATTTTCTTTTACCAGATGTTGCAATACTTGATTCACAACTGACGGTTTCATTGCCAAAAAAGGCTACTGCATCAACAGGTATAGATGCTTTATGCCATGCAATAGAAGCATATAGCTGTATTCAAAAAAATCCAATGAGTGACAGTTATGCTATTTCTGCAATATCTTTAATAAAAGAGAATTTATTAAAAGTAGTGGAAAATGGAAAAGATGAAGAAGCAAGATTAAAAATGGCAAATGCCTCACTTATGGCAGGAGTATCTTTCTCAAATTCAATGGTTGGACTTGTACATGCAATTGGACATTCTTTAGGAGCAATATGCCATATTCCTCACGGAGATGCAATTAGTATTTTGCTACCACATGTAATGGAATATAACCTAGATGTATGCAAAGAAAATTATGCAAAATTACTTTACTTCTTTACATCAGAAGATGAATATTTGAAAATTTCTAAAGAGGAGAGAGCAGAAAAATTTATTGAAAAAGTAAGAGAATTAATTGATGATTTACATGATAAAACAGGGCTTCCTAATAAGCTTGAAATAAGTGACGAAGATATTGAAAAAGTAGCCAAAACATCAATAAATGATGGAGCAATTATAGTAAATCCTAAAAAAGCAGATTATGAAGATATTGTAGAAATTTTAAGAAAGGCTAGATAATATGAATATAGATGAGGTAATAAATAAGCAAAGAGAATTTTTTAATACTGACAAAACAAAAGATGTAAAATTTAGATTAGAGCATTTGAAAAAATTAAAAAATTCAATAATTGCAAATGAAGGAGAAATAAAAAAGGCATTAAAGGAAGATTTAAATAAGTCTGAAAGTGAGAGTTATATGACAGAAATAGGAATGACTCTATCTGAACTTAGCTATGATATAAGACACGTAAGAGGATGGAGTAAAAATAAAAGAGTGGGTACACCACTTGCTCATTTTCCAGCGAGAAGCTTTATATCTAAAGAACCATATGGAATAGCTTTAATACTTTCTCCATGGAATTATCCTTTTATGCTATTAATTGAACCACTTATAGGGGCTATTTCAGCAGGAAATTGTGCTGTTTTAAAACCTTCTGAATTTGCACCAAATACAGCAAATGTAATAGAAAAAATCGTTAAGGAATGTTTTGAGGAGGAATACGTCACAGTTATACAAGGAGATAAAGATGTAAGCCAAAGTTTAATAGAAAAGAAATTTGATTATATTTTCTATACAGGTGGTACTAGAGTTGGAAAAATAGTAATGCAAGAAGCTTCAAAAAATCTAGTTCCTGTAACTCTTGAACTAGGAGGCAAAAGTCCTTGCATAATTGATGAAAAATATAGTATGCACTTAGCTGCAAAAAGATTGCTATTTGGAAAGTTATTAAATGCAGGTCAAACTTGCATTGCACCAGATTATGTATTAATTAATAAAAATGTAAAAGATGAATTTATAAATGAACTAAGAAAAATACTAAAGGAATTTTTAGGAGAAAATCCTGTTGAAAATGAGGATTATCCTAAAATAGTTAATGAAAAACATTTTAAAAGATTAACAAATTTAATAGATGGGGAAAATGTTGTAATTGGTGGAAAATCTGATGAAAATTTACTGAAAATAGAACCAACTATATTAGACAATCCAAAAATAGATTCTAAAGTGATGAGTGAAGAAATATTTGGACCTATATTGCCAGTTATTACATATGAAAAAATAGAAGATGCAATAGAATATATAAAAAAATTTGAAAAACCTCTTGCATTATATATGTTTACAAACGATAAAAAGATTCAAAATAAAATTCTTAATGAAATATCTTTTGGTGGAGGTTGTATAAATGATACAATAATTCATATAGCAAATTCTAATATGGGATTTGGCGGAGTTGGATATAGTGGTATAGGAAATTACCATGGAAAAAGAAGTTTTGATACATTCTCACATGAAAGAAGTATAACAAAGAAATATAGTTTGGATTTGCCAATGAGATATATGCCATATAATGATTTTAAAGATAAATTAGTAAAAATGTTTTTGAAATAATAAAAATAATTTGCAGTTAAAATTAAACTGCAAATTTTATT
>CALXZS010000104.1 GCA_944393305.1 uncultured Clostridia bacterium
AGAAAAAAATTATTAAATGGTGTTAATAAATTAGCAGACACTGTAAAAGTCACATTAGGACCAAAAGGAAGAAATGTTGTATTAGATAAAAGCTTTGGAGCACCACTAATCACAAACGATGGTGTTACAATAGCAAAAGAAATTGAATTAGAAGATAAATTCGAAAATATGGGAGCACAACTTGTAAAACAAGTTTCAGAAAAAACTAATGATGTAGCAGGAGATGGAACAACAACAGCAACAGTTTTAGCACAAGCTATGTGCAGAGAAGGTGTTAAAAACGTAGCAGCTGGAACAGATCCAATGGCTATAAAAAGAGGTATGGATAAAGCTACATCAGCAGCAGTTGAAGCTTTAAAGAAAATAAGTGTTCCTGTAAATGGAAAAGATGATATAGCAAGAGTTGCAAGTATTTCAGCAAATAATGAAGAAATTGGTAACTTAATTGCTGATGCAATGGAAAAAGTTACAACAAATGGAGTTATAACAATTGAAGAATCAAAAACTTCAAATACAGAATTAAATGTAGTAGAAGGAATGCAATTTGATAAAGGTTATGTATCACCATATATGGTAACAGATACAGAAAAAATGATTGCAGATATGGATAATCCATATATACTTATTACAGATAAAAAAATAGATAATATCCAAGAAATACTTCCATTACTAGAAAATGTAATGAAAATGTCAGGAAAATTAGTTATTATATGTGATGATATAGAAGGAGAAGCTTTATCTACATTAATATTAAACAAACTAAGAGGAGTATTGAATGTAGTAGCAGTAAAAGCTCCAGGATATGGAGATAAGAGAAAAGAAATGCTACAAGATATAGCAGTTTTAACAGGAGGAGAAGTAATAACTTCAGACCTAGGATTAGAACTTAAAGATACAGAAATAACACAATTAGGTAGAGCAAAACAAGTAAAAGTTGAAAAAGATAAAACAATTATAGTAGATGGTAATGGAGATAAGGGGCAAATAGCTGATAGAGTAGGTCAAATAAGAGCTCAATTAAATGACGAAAAGAGCGAATACGAAAAAGAAAAACTACAAGAGAGACTTGCTAAACTTGCCGGAGGAGTTGCAGTAATTGGTGTTGGTGCAGCAACAGAAGTTGAAATGAAAGATAAAAAATTAAGAATAGAAGATGCATTATCTGCAACAAAAGCAGCTGTTGAAGAAGGAATTGTAGCAGGTGGTGGAACTGCATATGTAAATATTATTCCAGAAGTAGAAAAAGTTGTAAATAATCTTTCAAATGATGAAAAGATAGGAGCAAGAATAATATTAAAAGCATTAGAAGAACCAGTAAAACAAATAGCTGTTAATGCAGGTTTAGAACCAGCAGTAATATTAGAAAAAGTTAAATCAGAAAAAGAAGGTATAGGATTTGACGCAAAAAATGAACAATATGTAGATATGAAAAAAGCTGGAATTGTAGACCCAACAAAGGTTTCAAGAAGTGCTATACAAAATGCTGAATCAATAGCATCAATGATACTTACAACAGAAAGCATTGTTACAGATATTCCAGAAAAGAAAGATTGTAATTGTGGAAATGCACCAGATGCAGGAATGAATGGAATGTATTAATAAAAATCTTTTTAAATATAAAAAAGAATTTAAAAATGTAGACTGTTGACAATTTTGTTAGCAGTCTTTTTTTAGTTATGTTGTGAACTGTAACTTTTCACAAAAAATTCACAAAATAAATTAGCAATCTCTATTGACTTTTGCTAAAAATGGATATAATATATATGCAGTTAGCAAACAAAACATAAGAGTGCTAATAAGAGGTGAAAAAATTGGAGTTAGATAATAGAAAAAAAAGAATACTTCAAGCGATTGTAAATGAATATATTGATACAATTGAACCTGTTAGTTCGAGCAGTCTGATACAAAAATATAACTTAGATTGTAGCAGTGCAACAGTTAGAAATGACATGGCAGAACTAGAAAAAATTGGCTACTTAGAAAAAACACATACATCAAGTGGTAGAGTACCTTCAAATAAAGGATATAGATTTTATGTAGATAAGCTATTAAAAGATAAAGCTTTAGACATAAATGAAATAAAATATATAAACTCAAAACTACAAAATAAAGTAGACCAAATGGAAGAACTTACAAAAATAGCAACAAATACAATTTCAGAGGTTACACATTATACAACAGTTGCAATTGGACCAAGTGCAAATAGACAAAAAATTGAAGAAATAAAATTCGTTTTACTTGGCTCAAGAATGCTTATGGCAGTTATTTTAACAGATACAGGAACAATAAAAGAAACAATTATAAAATTTGAAAAAGACATTACTGAAGAACAAGTAAATACTTTGAATCTAATTTTTAATAATAAATTAAAAGGTAAGCTATTAACTTCAGTAGATATGCCAATGGATCAATATATTATGTCAGAAATGAATTACAGAATAGATGTTATAAAACCTGTAATAAAGCAAATAAGCAAAGCAATCAATGATGAAACAAAAATATATCTAAATGGCGCTAATAGAGCTTTTGATAATCCAGAATTTCAAAGTACAGAATTTGCTAGAAACTTCATGAATTTACTAGATAGCAAAAACTTAATACTTGACTTATTAGAAAATGAAGAAGATTTCAATGTATATATTGGAAATGAGGTAAATGGACTTAAAGATTTTAGTATAGTAACATTTAAAAATAAAGTTGCTGGAAAAGATTTAGGAACAATAGGAATTATAGGACCAACAAGAATGGATTATTCAAAAGTTATATCAGTTATGAAATATATAAGTCACGAGCTTAATAAAGAGCTTGGCGATGGAAAAGAGGTATAAAAGTGGAAGAAAAAGAAATAAACAATGAAGAAGTAAAAGAAAATAACAAAATAAATGAATTAATGGATAAAATTAATCTTCAAAAACAAGACATTGAAGAAAAAGATGATAGAATAAAAAGACTTATGGCAGAATTCGAAAACTTCAAAAAAAGAAGTGATAAAGAAAGAACAGGACTATATAGTTCTGTAATGGGGGATGTCATAATGTCATTACTTCCAGTTTTAGATAACTTAGAAAAAGCCGTAAAAGCAGAAACAAAAGATGAGCAATACAAAAGCGGTATTGAAATGGTACTTACACAATTTAAAGATGTACTAAAAACAAATGGAGTTGTAGAAATTGAAACAGTAGGTAAAAAATTCGACCCATCACTTCATGAAGCAGTTAGTTTAGTACAAGATGAAAACTTAGGAGAAAAAGAAATAAAAGAAGAATTTAGAAAAGGCTACATGATAGGAGATAGAGTTTTAAGACATTCTTTAGTTGTAGTAGCTAATTAATAAGTTATTAAATTTTATAAATAAATAAATCTATTGGCAAAAGCCAAAATTCAAGGGAGGAAATATTATGGGAAAAATCATAGGAATCGACTTAGGAACAACAAACTCATGTGTTGCAGTTATGGAAGGAGGAGAACCAGTTGTTATTCCAAATTCAGAAGGAAATAGAACAACACCTTCAGTAGTTGCATTTTCAAAAGATGGAGAAAGATTAGTAGGACAAATAGCAAAAAGACAAGCAGTTACTAACCCAGACCACACAATTATATCTATAAAAAGAAAAATGGGAACAGCTGAAAAAGTTAAAATAGATGGAGATGAATTCTCACCACAAGAAATATCAGCAATGATACTTCAAAAATTAAAAACAGATGCAGAAAGTTATTTAGGACAAAAAGTTACACAAGCAGTTATAACAGTTCCAGCATACTTCAATGACTCACAAAGACAAGCAACAAAAGATGCAGGAAAAATAGCAGGACTTGATGTTTTAAGAATTATAAATGAGCCAACAGCAGCAGCTTTAGCATTTGGTATGGATAAAGAAGACCAAGACCAAAAAATAATGGTATATGACTTAGGTGGAGGAACATTCGATGTTTCAATACTAGATATTGGTGATGGTGTATTCGAAGTTTTAGCTACAAATGGTAATACACACTTAGGAGGAGATGACTTCGACCAAAAAATTATAGATTACTTAGTATCTGAATTCAAAAAGAGCCAAGGAATTGATTTAAGCACAGATAAAATGGCTATGCAAAGATTAAAAGAAGCAGCAGAAAAAGCTAAAATAGAATTATCTGGAATGCAACAAACACAAATAAATTTACCATTTATAACAGCTGACGCAACAGGACCAAAACACTTAGATATGACACTTTCAAGAGCTAAATTTGAAGAATTAATTCATGATTTGGTAGAATCAACAAGAGTACCAGTTGAAAATGCATTAAAAGACGCAGGAATATCTGCTGACCAAATTCATAAAGTATTATTAGTTGGTGGTTCAACAAGAGTACCATGTGTACAAGAAATGGTAAAGAAAATTACAGGAAAAGAACCAGATAAAGGAATAAACCCAGATGAATGTGTTGCTATTGGTGCAGCAATTCAAGGTGGTGTACTTTCAGGAGATGTTAAAGACTTAGTTTTACTAGATGTAACACCTTTATCTCTAGGAATTGAAACATATGGTGGAGTTGCTACAAAATTAATTGAAAGAAATACAACAATACCAACTAAAAAATCTCAAATATTCTCAACAGCAGCAGATGGTCAAACAAGTGTTGAAGTACACGTTATCCAAGGTGAAAGAGAAATGGCAGCAGACAACAAAACTCTAGGAAGATTCCAATTAACTGGAATTCCAGCAGCACCAAGAGGAGTACCTCAAATAGAAGTAACATTTGATATTGATGCAAACGGTATAGTTCACGTATCTGCAAAAGATATGGCAACAGGAAATGAACAACAAGTATCTATTACAGCATCTACAAATCTTACAGACGAAGAAATAGACAAAGCTGTAAAAGGCGCAGAAGCACATGCATCA